>NZ_JBEPAK010000024.1:0-42410 GCF_040298565.1 Kitasatospora sp. NPDC001539
GGCCACGGCCGTGGCCCGGGCACCCCGGGGGAGGGTCAGACGGCTCTACCTTCTGAGCTGGGTTGATCGAGCCACTCGTAAGGTTGGGTCGCCCAGGGGTGCTGGGTGTGGCTATCAGGCGGCTGCCGTTTCGTGGCTTCCCAGGCTTCGCCTCCCGGCACCCCACGACGACTCGGCCGCCGATTAGGAAGTGCGAGAAAGTCGCTGAGTAGAGCAATGCCGGCGAGGTCGTCCGTGGTACGAACAGCACGAACACGCACGTCAGGAGCATGATGAGCCGGATCTGGGCGGGGATCGACAGCGGCAAGGGCCACCATCACGGCCTGGCCCTCGACACGGACGGCAAGACCCTGCTGTCGCGGCGGGTCGCCAACGACGAGCCCGAGCTGCTGCAGCTGATCGGCGACGTTCTCGCCCTGGCCGGCGGCGGCCAGGTGACCTGGGCGATCGACATGACCGGCGGGGAGCCGGCCCTGCTGCTGAGCCTGCTGGTCGCCCACGGTCAGGAGGTCCTGTACATCCCCGGTCGGCTGGTGAACCGGGCCGCCGACGGCTACCGCGGCGAGGGCAAGACCGACGCCCGCGACGCCTATGTGATCGCCGACCAGGCCCGGATGTGCCGCGACCTGCGGCCCATCCGCCCCGGCGACGAGGCCGCCATCGAGCTCAAGCTGCTGACCGGCCGCCGAGCGGACCTGGTCGAGGACCGCACCCGCGCCGTCAACCGTCTGCGCGGAACCCTGCTGGGCATGTTCCCGGCCCTGGAACGAGCCCTGGACCTGACCAACGTGGGCCCGCTCAAGCTCCTGACCGGCTACCAGAGCCCGGCGGCGATCCGCCGGGCCGGGGTCGCGCGGCTGACCAAGTGGCTCGCCAACCGCAAGGTCAGAAACGCAAGATCCCTTGCTGAAAGGGCAGTTGAGGCCGCCGAGCGGCAGTACACCTCCGTCCCCGGGGAGAAGACCATCGCGAAGCTGGTCCACACCCTGGCCGAGGAGGTGATGACCCTCAACGAGCACATCACCGAGATCGACAAGCTCATCGAGGGCCGGTTTCGCGAGCACGAACTCGCCGACATAGTCCAGAGCGTCCCCGGCATCGGGGCGATCCTCGGAGCCGAATTCCTTGCCGCCGTCGGCGGCGACCTGAACGAATTCGACTCCCCCGACGCCCTGGCGGCCTTCGCCGGTGTCGCGCCCGCGCCGAGGGACTCGGGCAAGGTCAGCGGCAACCTCCACCGGCCGGTCACCTACCACCGCCGACTCCAGCGCGTGTTCTACACCTCCGCACTGGTCAGCGTCCGCTGCGATCCGAACTCGCGGACGTTCTACGACCGCAAGCGCGCGGAGGGGAAGAAGCACGTCCAGGCCGTGCTCGCCCTCGCTCGCCGACGCGTCAACGTCCTGTGGGCCCTGATCCGTGACCGGCGGTGCTACCAAGTCGCACCGCCGGTCACCGAGGCCGCTTGACAACGACATTAGGAAGCCCGGGTCAGGTGGCGGGCGAGGAACCGGACGGCGCTGTCGGCCTCGAAGCGGGGCAGCTCCTTGTGCCGGCCGGAGTTGACGTGCAGGGACTTCTCCGTCGAGGCGAAGGCGTCGAACAGTGCGAGGCCCTCCTCGCGGGAGATGTGCTCGTCGTCCCACTGCAGGTCGAACTCGATCGGGATGGTGATCCGCTTCGCCTGCTCGGCCAGGACGTGGGGCCAGTGCTGGCCGAAGACGGCCGCGGTGACCCGGGGTTCGGCCGCCACGAACGGTACGCCGATCGCGGTGCCCATGTTGATGCCCCAGAAGCCCACGGGGCCGTCGGTGCCGATCTCGGGGAGCTCCTGGAGGGCGTCCAGGGTGGCCCGGTACTCGGGCACCGCGAGATCAGCCAGGTGGGCGTTGTAGCGGACGACGATCGGGCCTTCCGGCTCGCCCGCCGCGCGGGCCCGGAACAACTCGGCGATCTCGGCCTCGTCGTGCGCCGTGCGCGGCCGGTCGCCGTGGCCGGGCGCGTCGAGGACGGCGACGTGGAAGCCGCAGCCCTGCACCAGGAGGCGGGCCCGGCCCGACATCGCCGGGTGCTTCTTGTGGTTGCCGCCGCCGTGGGCCATCAGGACCAGCGGTGCGCGGTCGGCGCCGGTGGCCGGCGACCAGAGGACTCCGGGGACGCCGGGGAGGTCGGAGTCGCCGTTCAGGGTGAAGTCGCGCTCGCGGATGCCGTTCGAGGTCGACTCAGAGGTGAACTGGAGAGAGTACATAGCGTGTTGCCTTTCGGGAATGCCCACATGTGTTCAGGGGCTCCCGGCGGACACCTACGTCTATCGCCCGACCGTCGCGGAGAGGGGGAGCACCCACATCGATACTGCGTTCACGGGGCTCACCTCCTCGTTCTCTTTCGCGGTCGGGAAGATCATGCAGGGCGAACGCCCCCGGGCGCAAGCCCTTTTCCCCTCACTCGCCGTCAAGTGCCGCGGCCACGGCCGCCTCCGCATGCAGACGAGTGGTCGGGAACACCGCGACGGGGCTGTCCTCGGGCCGCACCAGCAGTTCGATCTCGGTGCAGCCGAGGATCACGCCCTCCGCGCCCGCTGCCACCAGGTCCCCGATCACCCGCCGGTACGCCGCCCGGGACTCCTCCCGGACGATCCCGACGCACAGTTCCTCGTAGATCACCCGGTGCACCAGGGCGCGCGCGTCCTCTTCCGGCACCAGGACCTCCAGGCCGTGGGAGGCCAAGCGCCCCCGGTAGAAGTCCTGTTCCATCGTGAAGGCCGTCCCCAGCAGCCCCACCCGCCGGACGCCCGCCGCCCGGACGGCCTGCGCGGTGGCGTCGGCCAGGTGCAGCAGCGGGACCGAGACCGCCGCCGCGACCTGGTCGGCGACCTTGTGCATGGTGTTGGTGCAGATCAGCAGGAGGTCGGCGCCGGCTGCCTCCAGCGAGCGGGCCGCGCGGGCCAGGACCGACCCGGCCTCCTCCCAGCGCCCGGCGGTCTGCAACCGCTCGATCTCGGCGAAGTCGACCGAGTGGAGCACCAGGCGGGCGGAGTGCAGGCCGCCGAGCCGGTCGCGGGTGAGCTCGTTCAGCAGGCGGTAGTACTCGGCGGTGGATTCCCAGCTCATGCCGCCGATCAGACCGAGGGTTCGCATGGGCAGATTTATAAGCCGATGGAAGGCGAAGTGGCAACCCTATAAGCGAAGCTATGACCTTCCCCAGGCCTACCTCGCCACCCGGTGCTGCCACTCCCGGGTGAACACCACCGACCCGGCCTCCAGCGCCCGCAGCTGCACCACGCTGATGAAGTGCTCGGCATCGCACCGCAGTTGGGTGCGGGTCTGCACCGTGACGTCCCAGCCGATGTCCGGCCGCTCCAGCCGCACCGCGTGGTCCGTACGGGCCTGGGCGCTCAGCGGGGCGCCGGTGAGGACGCGGTAGGCGGTGACGGTCTGCTCGTCGCGGACCAGGCCGTCGGGGTGGGTGCGGGTGCCGCCGCCGGCGGGGGAGAGTTCGGTGCGCCACTCGTGGCGGCCGATGTCGTGCACCGTGAGGTGTTCGGGCCGGGCGGTGAGCGGCTCGGTGAGGTGGATGTCCGGCGGGTCGGGCAGTGCGGGCGGCTCGAAGGCGACGGGCGGGGCGCCGACGTCCGCGGCGAGGTGGCGCACGGGCAGGCTGAGCGTGGAGCGCGACGGGTCGACGGCGTAGCCGGTGTCGTCGGCGGGCGGCCACACCCACGGCCAGTAGACGGAGGACAGGGCGAGCCGCAACCGGTGCCCGGCCGGGACGGTGGCCGCGAAGGCAGCGAGCTCGATCTCGGCGTCCGGGCCGGCGGCCGTCAGCACGCCCCGGGTGAGCAGCCGCGAGGTGCCGTCCGGGGCGGCCTCGCAGAGCCGGGCGACCAGCTGGACGGGCCCGCCGCCCTCGCGGGAGCGCAGCCGCAGCCGCACCGTCGGGATGCCGAGCAGTTCGAGCGGCTCCGGCAGCGGCTGGGAGTCGAAGCAGACGGAGCGGCCGTCCTCCTCGCGCTGGTCCGGCGGCTGGTCGGCGGGGCGGCCGCGCGGGACGTAGGCGCCGGCGTTGAGGCCGGTGTGCTGCGGGGAGCGGACGTGGACGTAGCGGTCGTCGGCGGAGGTGCCGGCGGTGCGCAGCTGGCCGTCCAGCTGGTAGTGGATCTCGCGCACGTCGGGTGAGGGCCAGCTGTCCTCGCCGGTCCACCGGGTGCCGATCCAGCTCCGCAGGGCCGGCGCCTTGAGGGCGCCGGTGTCGGCGCCGCGCAGCCAGTGGTCCCACCAGCGCAGCGTCTCGGGCAGGGCGGCCTCGGGCAGGCCGTGCGGCCAGGGGCCGAGGACGGCGTGCGCGGTGGGGGACTCGGCCAGCAGGCGCAGGACGAAGGAGCAGGACGGATCGCCCCAGCCGGCGACCGCGAACACCGGGACGGAGACCGGCACGGTGGTGTCCCCGGCGGCGAGCCAGCGGTCGACCGGGGGTTCCAGCGACTCCAGCCGGGTGAGCCAGGCGGACCGCCAGGCGTCCCCGGTGTGCCGCGGGTCCGGCGGGAGCGCGGCGTCGGCGACCAGGGCGGTGAGCCGGGTGTGGAGGTCGGCGGCGAGGAGGGCGCCGCCGAGCCGGTGGCCGCCCTCGGGGCAGGCGGCGACCACGGCGCCCACGGTGTCCGGGCTGCGGGCGGCGAGGCGCAGCGCGTTGGTGGCGGCGGCGCCGGTGCCGAGCAGGCCGAGCCGGCCGTTGCACCAGGGGCGGCGGGCGATCCAGTCGATGACGGCGGCGCCGTCGGCGAGGTCCTGCTCGTCGCCGGGCTCACCGGGCAGGCCGTCGGAGTTGCCGTGGCCGCGGGTGTCGACCCGGACGGCGGCGTAGCCGTGGCCGGCGTACCAGGGGTGGCGCCGGGCGTCCTCGGCGACGGTGCGGTCGGAGAGGCGGTCGGCCGAGTACTCCAGCAGGGCCGGGACGGGCTCGTCGCCGGTCGGGCGCCACAGCCGGGCGGCCAGCCGGGTGCCGTCGGGCAGCGGGATGCGGACGTCCTCGCGGGTGGTGTGGAAGGGGTAGGACGGCATGGCCGCTCCCATCGGGTCCCGGGCCGGTGAGCACCGCGTGGCCCCGCGGCGCGTTCGGGGACGGCGTCGCGGGCGTCGGCATTCCGACAGTAAGGGGGGAAGCGGCGGATTTCCTGGCGAGCCGGTGTGAACAGGAGCGAACCACTGCGAACCACTTCGAACCAGTACGGATCAGGACCGGACGGACGAGTGCCGTGCGGTGGCGGGGTTCCGGGGGCCCGTGCGGCAGGGCACGAGACCGGTCCGTAATTGCGCATGACTTGCAACTGCTCGCCCGAGGGGGGAAAGATGGCCCAGCTCCGCCCGCACCACCCGAGAGGACCACCGGATGTCCAGCGCCGCCGCAGGTGCCCCGCCCGTCAGATGGCGAGACCGGCTCACCCGTGAGGAGTGGACGCGCCTGGCCGGGATGGGCGGTTTCATCCTGGTGCTGCACGTCGTCGGCTGGTTCACGCTGCTGGCCATGGTCGCGCCCGAGCGCTACGACGTCGGCGGCCAGGTCTTCGGCGCGGGCATGGGCCTGACCGCCTACACCCTCGGGATGCGGCACGCCTTCGACGCGGACCACATCGCGGCGATCGACAACACCACCCGCAAGCTGATGGGCCAGGGCAAGCGGCCGCTGTCGGTCGGCTTCTGGTTCTCGCTGGGGCACTCCTCGATCGTCTTCGGCCTCTGCGCGCTGCTCGCCTTCGGCATCCGCTCGCTCGCCGACGAGGTGGAGGCGGACGACTCGACGCTGCACCGGATGACCGGCCTGATCGGCACGACCGTCTCCGGCACCTTCCTGCTGCTGCTGGGCCTGATCAACCTGGGCGCGTTCAACGGCATCCTCGGGGTGTTCCGCCGGATGCGCCAGGGCGAGTACGACGAGGCCGAGTTGGAGCGCCAGCTGGAGCGGCGCGGGCTGATGAACCGGGTCCTCGGCAGGGTCACCCGGGCGGTCACCAAGCCCTGGCACATGTACCCGGTGGGCCTGCTGTTCGGCCTGGGCTTCGACACCGCCACCGAGGTGTCGCTGCTGGTGCTGGCCGGCGGCGCGGCGGCGTTCTCGCTGCCCTGGTACGCGCTGCTGACGCTGCCGATCCTGTTCGCGGCCGGGATGAGCCTGCTGGACACCATCGACGGTTCGTTCATGAACTTCGCGTACGAGTGGGCGTTCTCCAAGCCGGTCCGCAAGATCTACTACAACCTGACCGTCACCGGCCTTTCGGTGCTGGTCGCGCTGGTCATCAGCCTGGTCGAGCTGATCGGGCTGGTCGGCGAGAAGCTGGACATCACCAGCGGCCCGATCGCCTGGATCGGCGAGCTGGACCTCAACTTCGTCGGCTACGCGATCGTCGGCCTGTTCGTGCTGACCTGGATCGGGGCGATCGCGTTCTGGAAGTTCGGCAAGGTCGAGGAGAAGTGGTCGGCGGGGCTGGCCGCGGCCGAGTCGGAGTGATCCGTCGGGACGACCGAGGGGCCGGTGACCGGGGTATGGTCACCGGTCCCTCGGGGCTTCCGGCGTCCGCGCAGCGCCGTTCCGGGCTTCGCCCGGCCGGTGCTGGCCCGCGCTACCGCAGGGCGGCCAGCACCGCGTCGGCCATCGCCTTCTCGCCGGTCGCGTTGGGGTGGAACGGCACCGCGGGCGAGCCGGGCAGCGCGCCCTCGATCCAGCGGTCGTCGGAGCAGACGTCGTGCCCGGCGGTGGGCGTCGCGGTGTCCACGTACGTCGCGCCGTTCGCCGCCGCGGTGGACCTGAGGGCGGCGTTCAGCTCGTTGAGCACGCCGTACATGTACTCGACGTCGCCCGGCGTCACGGGCTGGCGCAGCACGCAGCTGGAGCCGTCGGCGGGCAGTACGGACGGGTAGCCGACCAGCAGCACCTTGGCCTTGGGCGCCTTGGCGTGGATCTGCCGGAGGGTGGTGGCGATCTGCGGGGCGATCGTGGTGGTGATCCGCTCGGCCAGGTCGTCGTTGCCGTACTGCCAGGACCAGGTGCTCCAGTCCCAGTAGCCGTGGTGGTAGACGTCCTTGCAGGGGGTGCCGGTCGGGTTGACCACCGCACCGGCGATGCAGGTGGCGACCAGCTCGCCGAGGCCGAGGTCGCTGGCGGCGAGGTCGTTGCCGCCGATGCCGAGGGTCACCAGGTCGGTGTCGCCGGTCACCGAGTCCAGCTGGGGGTCGTTGACCCGGATGAAGGCGTCGTACTGCGGCTGGGTCATGGCCTTGACCTTGGCGGCCGAACAGGTGACGTCGGTGTAGGTGCCGGCCTTGAGTGCGGCGGCGACCAGGTGGCCGTAGTTGCGGTCGGAGCGCAGGCACAGGCCGGCCGACTGGCCGGGCACGCCGGCACCCGCCGCGTAGGAGTCGCCGAGGGCCACGTAGTGCTTCGGCGCCGCGGTGGCGGCCTGGGCGGTGGTCGAGGTGAGCGCGAGGGCCGCGCCGAGGGCGACCGCGGCGAGCGCGGTGGAATTGCGGAGTCGCCGGGAATTCCGGGCAGGGCGGAGCACGGTTCCTCCTGGGGGAGAGAAACGACGGGTGGGGGAGGTGGTTCGACGGGTGGGGGTCGTGCCGAGCCGGGCCGCAGCTACTCGCAGGTAAGTTACTGCCAGGTTTCGCGCACGTCCATGGTTCCGACGGAAATCGCCGAAATTCCGTCAGCTGGCACCGGGTGACATTTCGAATTCCGCTCCACCGCGTATCGGAGGTGTTTTCGAAACGCCGTGGAGCGGAATTCGCGGACACGCTTGTTACCGGCCGGTTGACCGGGCGTCACCCCAGGCCGCACTATCGGCGCACACCGAACAGCCGCGACGGAGGACTGCGCAATGGCCCTGGACGCCGACGTCATCGTCATCGGAGCGGGACTCGCCGGCCTGGCCGCCACCGCCGAACTCGCCGACGCCGGACGGAAGGTGATCCTGCTCGACCAGGAGCCTGCCGCCTCGTTCGGCGGCCAGGCGCACTGGTCCTTCGGCGGCCTCTTCCTGGTCGACTCGCCCGAGCAGCGCCGGATGCGCATCCGCGACTCCCACGCCCTCGCCCTCCAGGACTGGCTCGGCACCGCCGGCTTCGACCGGCCCGAGGACGCCTGGCCGCGCCGCTGGGCCGAGGCCTACGTCGACTTCGCCGCCGGCGAGAAGCGCTCCTGGCTGCACCGCATGGGCGTGCGGTTCTTCCCGGTGGTCGGCTGGGCCGAGCGCGGCGGCTTCCTCGCCGACGGGCCCGGCAACTCGGTGCCGCGCTTCCACATCACCTGGGGCACCGGGCCCGGACTGCTCGCCCCCTTCGTCCGGCGGGTCCGCTCCGCCGCCGCCCGGGGACTGGTCGACCTGCGCTTCCGGCACCGGGTCACCGGGCTGACCGCCACCGCGGGCGTGCCCGACACCGTCACCGGGGAGGTGCTGGTCCCCAGCCCGGCCGGTCGCGGCGAAGCCAGCTCCCGCGAGGTCGCCGGGAGCTTCGAACTGCGCGCCCAGGCCGTGATCGTGGCCTCCGGCGGCATCGGCGGCAACCACGACCTGGTCCGCCAGGCGTGGCCCGCCCGGCTCGGCACCCCGCCCGCCAAGCTGCTCTCCGGCGTTCCCGCGCACGTCGACGGCCTGATGCTCGGGATCACCGCGCGGGCCGGCGCCAACCTGGTCAACGGCGACCGGATGTGGCACTACACCGAGGGCATCGAGAACTGGGACCCGATCTGGGCCCGGCACGGCATCCGCATCCTGCCCGGCCCCTCCTCGCTCTGGCTGGACGCCCGCGGCAACCGGCTGCCCGTCCCGCTCTTCCCCGGCTTCGACACCCTCGGCACCCTCGAACACATCATGGCGAGCGGGCACCAGCACACCTGGTTCGTGCTCAACCAGCGGATCATCGAGAAGGAGTTCACCCTCTCCGGCTCGGAACAGAACCCCGACCTGACGGGCAGGTCCGTGCGCGGCGTGCTCGGACGGGCACTGCCCGGCGCCCCCGGACCGGTCCGGGCGCACCTGCGGCACGGCCCGGACTTCGTCGTCGCCGGCAACCTCGCCGACCTCGCCCGGGGCATGAACGCCAAGACCCGCGAACCGCTGATCGACCCGTACGAGCTGCGCCGCACCGTCGAGGACCGCGACCGGCAGGTGGCCAACCCCTTCGCCAAGGACCTCCAGGTCACCGCCATCCACGGCGCCCGCCGCTACCTCGGCGACAAGCTCGTCCGCACCGTCGCCCCGCACCGCATCCTCGACCCGGCCGCCGCCCCGCTGATCGCCGTCCGGCTCAGCGTCCTGACCCGCAAGTCGCTCGGCGGCCTGCAGACCGACCTGTCCGCGCGGGTGCTGCGCCCGGACGGCGAGCCGCTGCCCGGCGTCTACGCGGCCGGCGAGGCGGCCGGCTTCGGCGGCGGGGGAGTCCACGGCTACCGGTCGCTGGAGGGCACCTTCCTCGGCGGCTGCCTGTTCTCGGGACGCACGGCGGGCCGGGCGGCGGCGGAGGCGGTGGCGTGACGGGCCTCGCGGGCGGTGCGGAAGGGCGGTGCGCCCTCTCCCCCGTCGGGGGCGCACCGCCGCCGCTCACCACCAACCGTGCCCGGGCCGTGCCCCCGGCGCCTATCCACATCGCGGCGGTGCCGGAGCACCTTTCCGGATAGCCCCGCCGGCCCGTCAGGCTCCGCGGCCCACCGTCCGCGAGGGCGGGTGCCCGAAGGTGCGGCGGTAGGCCGCGCTGAACCGGCCGAGGTGGGTGAAGCCCCAGCGGCAGGCGACCTCGGTGACGGTGCCGCTCGCCCGGCCGTCGGCGATGGCGAGCAGCTCGCGGTGGACCCGTTCGAGCCGGACCTCCCGCAGGTAGGCGAGCGGGGTGGTGCCCAGGTGGGTCCGGAATCCCTCCCGCAGTGCGCGGGTCCCGACCCGGGCGGCCTGGGCGATGTCGCCGACGGAGATCGGCTCGTGCGCGTGCTCGTCGCAGTACGCGGTGGCCCGCCGCAGGGCGCTCGGCAGCACCGCGCGGGCGCCGTCCGCCGACGGCCCGCTGAAGGAGTGCGGCTGGGCGTCCAGCAGGCCGTCGACGAGCAGCTTCTCGAAGTGCTGCAGACCCAGGGGAGACCGCTGGGCGAGTGGCGAGACGGCGAACTCCGCGAACTGCCGGGCCAGTCGGACCCAGGCGAGGACGGCCGGGTCGGCCGGGTCGAGGTGGTGGCGGAACCGCGGCGGCTGCCGGGGGAGGTCGCCGAGACGGACCGCGAGCGCCTGCTCGACCGTCTCGCGCCGCACCGCGAGCGCGCCGTTGCGGGCCCGGCTGTCCCACTCCATCGCGACCTGGTCCCCGGGCCCGGCGACGAACGGCGCGCCGGGCAGTTCGACGCCGTTCGCCCGGACCCGCAGACCCCCGGTGAAGGGCAGGATGACGCTGTAGAAGTCGGGCAGCTCCTCGGTGCGCAGTCGGACCTCCGCGCCGTAGGAGAGGTCGTAGAACCCGATCCCGCCCTCGTGGTAGACCCGGAAGCAGCCGGCCGGCTGCTGCCTCCCCGGCACGGTCAGGTGGTGCGAGGAGAGCCGTCCGCTCACGATCCGGCGCAGTTCGTCGAGGCAGCTGCCGCGGTACAGCGCAACGGGTCCGGGCGTGCCGTCGTCCGGCTCGGCCGGGTCCGCTGAGTGCGCTTGGTGCGACGGGTGCGCCGGGTGCGCCGGGTGGGTCACGCCGCCGCCCGGCGCCGGACGATCGCGAAGGATGCGAGGACCACCGAGGCGACCAGCCCCGCCAGGGCGAGCAGGGCCCCGAGCACCAGCAGCGCCGCCGCCCCGATCAGCTTGCCGGGGAGGGCGGGGGAGTCGGGGCCGGAGTGCCAGACCACCCGGCCCGTGGTGAGCTCGGCGAGGTCGACGGTGCCCTGCTGACCGTCGTCGGTCCGCTGCCGGGAGTCGACCGCCTGGTCGCGCCGGTCGCCCATCAGGAAGGCCCGGCCGGGGGGAACGGTGACGTCGAAGTCGTGGGAGCAGGTGCCGGTCCGCCGGACGTCCGGCTCGGCGACCGGCTTGCCGTCGAGGGTGAACTGGCCGCCGGCGCAGGTGATCCGGTCCCCGCCGAGGGCCATCACACGGGAGACGACGGCGGAGGAGGAGCCCCACGGGGAGTCGACGACGTAGACCTCGCCGCGCCGGACGTCGGCGGCCGCGACCCGGTCCGTCAGCATCCGGTCGCCCTGCCGGAGCCCCGGTGCCATCGCGGTGCCGTCCATCCGGTGGAGCGCGTAGCCGCCGGTGAGGACCACCGCGAGACCGAGCGCCCCGCAGAGGATCCCGAGCGCTCCCACGGCCACCGCGAACCACAGGCCCACGGCCCTCCGCTTCGGCATCCGTCCGTCCGTCCCTTCCTCGTGAACCGCCCCGAGCGGTCGACCGCCCCGAGTGGTGGACCGCCCGCGTCGGCTCGGGGCCCTGGGCATCCTAATGAGGGGCGCCGGGGCCCGGCGGGGGCGCCCGGGGCGGCGGGTACAGTTCCGGTGCAGAGCGTGCCGTCGACGGGGCTCGCCGACCAGGAGGGGGAGCAGGGCCGATGAGCCGCCGAGAGCGCGACCGCGACCGTGACCGCCGGTCCGGGGGCGGTTCCCCGGTCACCGTGACCGTCTGCCGCGGCTGCTGCTGCGGCACCGAGGCGAAGCACCCGGGGGTGGACCACGCCGGGCAGTACGAGCGGCTGCGGGCGGCGGTGGGCCCGGCGGGCCGGGTCCGGGCGGTGAAGTGCCTCGACGTGTGCTCCCAGTCCAACGTGGTGGTGGTCGGCCCCTCCAGCGAGGGCCGGGCGGCGGGCGGCCGCCCGGTCTGGCTCGGCTTCGTCCTGATGGACGAGATGATCGACGACATCGCCGCCTGGGTGCGGGCCGGCGGCCCGGGCCTGGCCGATCCGCCCGGGCTTCTCGACCTCCAGCTGATCTCGGTCTCCCGCAGGGTGCGCGAGGCGCTGCCGGACTAGGGTCCGTCGTCAAGCCCCGTCGCCCGCCCGCAGCCGGGGTTCGAGGACGGCCCCTGGCCCTCCGGTCGTGGCGACCCGTCAGGTCGTCCGGCCCAGGGCGCCGGTGGGGCCGGACCACTACCATGACCGGTGCATCGAGCGGTTCCGCGCAAAGGGAGGAAGACGATGACGACGGTCTGCCGCATCTGCGCGGGCACCGGCCGCACCGCCGGCCTCAACTGCCGTACCTGCCAGGGCACCGGTACCACCGAGGTGGGCGGCGGGGGCGGCAACTGCTTCCTCTGCAACGGCACCGGCGTGTACGTCCGCTACCGGGTGGACGCGACCGGCGCCAAGCAGGCCTACCGGGACGAGATCTGCCGCACCTGCGACGGCACCGGGGACCGGGCCGCAACCCACTGGGACGAGCCGTCGGCCTGAACGGCACGGGCGCGGCACGACGCAGACGGCACGGCACGGCACGGCACGACGCCACGCCGGGTCCTGGCGCCGGCACGCCACCGGCACGCCGCTCGCACGCCGCCGGCACACCGTCGGTACGGCGCCCGCGCCCGCCGCTCCCGCCGCCGGCCGTGCGACGCGACGCACGGTCAGGCCGTCGCTGAGCGGCGCCCATGATCCGGCGTCGACCCGGCGCAGACGCGTTCTTTACCGAACCATGGTCGAACGTTGGTGTTCGAATGGGCGACGCGCTGACGCCCGTTCACCGAACGTCCGTGTGGGGTCAACGCGCCGCTGACAGAGTCCCGCGCATGGATATCCCCAACATGGGCGTGCCGGCCAAGCTTGCCGACCGCATGAGCATGGCCGAGCAGCACGAGTACCTGCGGGCCCGCTTCTCCCGCCGTCGGATGCTGCGCGCCGGCGCCGTGACCGTGGGCGCCATCGCCGTCGGCGGCGCGCTGGGCAGCGGCCCGGCCGTCGCGGCCCCGGCCGGGCCGCAGCTGCTGACGGGCGGCACGACGGACGGCATCGACGGCTCGCTGGTCGCGCCGATCGGACGCCACCTCCAGTTCGGCCCCGAGCCGGACACCCAGTTCCGCATCTCCTGGCAGGTCCCGGCGCCGGTCAAGAAGCCGTTCCTGCGCTTCGGCAAGCACCCGTGGGAGCTCAGCCACAAGATCCAGGCCGAGGTCCGCGCCCTGCACACCCCGGCGCTGACCCCGAACAGCCAGCCGGTGGACCAGTACTACCTGCACGTGGCGCTGGAGGACCTGCAGCCCGACACCACCTACTACTACGGTGTCGGCCACGAGGGCTTCGACCCGGCCTCCCAGCAGCAGATCTCCACGCTGCACACCTTCCGCACCGCGCCCTCGCGAGACCACCGCTGGGGCAAGGTGTACGAGCCGTTCACCTTCACCGCCTTCGGCGACCAGGGCGTCAGCTCGCACGCGGCGGGCAACGACCACATCATCAAGGCGCAGAAGCCGGCCTTCCACCTGCACGCCGGCGACATCTGCTACGCCGACCCGGCCGGCTCCGGCACCGACCCGGACAAGTCCGTCTACAACGCCAGGACCTGGGACGACTTCCTGGTCCAGACCGAGACGGTCGCCGCCGAGATCCCGTGGATGGTCGCCTACGGCAACCACGACATCGAGGCCTGGTACTCGCCCAACGGCTACGGCGGCGAGAACACCCGCTTCTACCTGCCGGACAACGGCCCGGACCCGCGCAAGGTCCCCGGCGTCTACACCTTCCGTTACAAGAACGTCGGCGTCATCTCCCTCGACGCCAACGACGTCTCCTACGAGATCCCGGCCAACCTGGGCGTCTCGGCGGGCAAGCAGACCAAGTGGCTGGAGCGCACCCTCAAGGACCTGCGCGGCGACGAGACCGTCGACTTCATCGTGGTCTTCTTCCACCACTGCGCCTTCTCCACGACCGTCGCCCACGCCTCCGAGGGCGGTGTCCGCGAGGCCTGGGTGCCGCTGTTCGAGAAGTACCGGGTGGACCTGGTCATCAACGGCCACAACCACATCTACGAGCGCACCGACGCCATCCTCGGCAACAAGGTCTCGAAGCAGGTGCCGAGCGGCGCCACCATCGAGCCCGAGAAGGACGGCGTGGTGTACGTGACCGCGGGCGCGGCCGGCCGCAGCCTGTACAAGTTCGACGTGCCGGACACCTACGAGGGCCACGAGAACCACCAGGACGAGGTCACGACCTACTACTGGAGCAAGGGCCGGGTGAAGACCCCCGAGACCATCCAGTGGTCGCGGGTGCGCTACACCGGCTACTCGTTCATCAAGGTCGACGTGACCCCGGCCCAGCTGGGCCGCAAGTCGTCCATGAAGGTCACCGCGCTGACCGAGGACGGCCGGCAGATCGACAACTACACCATCCTGCGCGCGGTCGGCGAGGGCTGGGACTCCGGCCGGGACGACGACGGCGAGGGCGGCGGCTGGGGCTGGTAGTCCCGGGGTCGCGGGGTGCCCGGGGGCGTGACGGTGCCCCGGCGGTCGTGACGGTGCCCCGGCGTCGGGTCCTCCGACGCCGGGGCACCGGTGCGTTCAGCGCCGCGGACCGTACATGATCACCGCGACCCCGGCCAGGCAGATCAACGCGCCCAGCACGTCGTAGCGGGACGGCCGGAAGCCGTCCACCGCCATGCCCCAGAGCAGCGAACCGGCGACGAACACCCCGCCGTACGCGGCCAGCACCCGCCCGAAGTGGCTGTCCGGCTGCAGCGCCGCCACGAAGCCGTACGCGCCGAGCGCCACCACCCCGAACCCGGCCAGCCACCAGGGCCGTTGCTCGCGCACGCTCTGCCAGACCAGCCAGCAGCCGCCGATCTCGGCGACTGCGGCGAGGGCGAACAGGGCGGCGGAACGCAGGACGGTCATGACTGCCCAGCGTACGTGCCCGGCGTGCGTGCCCCGGGTGCACGCCTCGGATGCGTGGCCCGGCGTGTGCCCGGCGTGCGTGCCCCGGGGTGCGTGCTCAGGTCTGCCGGTACGTCGCCAGGAAGCGCCCGATCCGGTTGATCGCCGTCTCCAGGTCGTCGGCGCGCGGCAGGGTGACGAAGCGGAAGTGGTCCGGGCGGGGCCAGTTGAAGCCGGTGCCCTGGACGACGTGGATCTTCTCGCGCAGCAGCAGGTCCAGCACGAACCGCTCGTCGTCGACGATCCGGTGCACCGCCGGGTCGAGCTTCGCGAAGGCGTACAGGGCGCCCTTGGGCTTGACGCAGCTGACGCCGGGGATCTCGTTGAGCGCCTTGACCGCGATGTCGCGCTGCTCGGTGAGCCGGCCGCCGGGCAGCACCAGGTCGTTGATGGACTGGTGGCCGCCGAGCGCCGCCTGGACGGCGTACTGGGCGGGCACGTTGGGGCACAGCCGCATGCCGGAGAGCATGGTCAGGCCCTCCAGGTAGTCGGTGGCGTGCTGCTTGGGGCCGGAGACGACCAGCCAGCCGCTGCGGAAGCCGGCCACCCGGTAGGCCTTGGAGAGGCCGTTGAAGGTGAGGGTGAGCACGTCGTCGGCGAGGGCGGCCAGGCAGTGGTGCTCGGTGCCGTCGTAGAGGATCTTGTCGTAGATCTCGTCGGCCAGCACCATCAGCTGGTGGCGGCGGGCGAGGTCGAGGATGCCCTCCAGCAGTTCCCTCGGGTAGACCGCGCCGGTGGGGTTGTTGGGGTTGATGACCACGATCGCCTTGGTGCGGGCGGTGATCTTGGCGGCGATGTCGTCGAGGTCCGGGTACCACTCGGCCTCCTCGTCGCACAGGTAGTGCACGGCCTTGCCGCCGGCCAGCCGGACCGACGCCGTCCACAGCGGGTAGTCGGGCATCGGCACGAGCACCTCGTCGCCGTCGTCCACCAGCGCGGTGACGGCCATCTGGATCAGCTCGGAGACGCCGTTGCCGAGGTAGACGTCGTTCACGGTGACGCCCTGGACCCCGCGCTGCTGGTAGTACTGCACCACCGCGCGCCGGGCCGGCAGGATGCCGCGCGAGTCGCTGTAGCCGTGCGCGGCGGGGAGGTTGCGGATGATGTCCTGGATGATCTCCTCGGGCGCCTCGAAGCCGAACGGGGCCGGGTTGCCGGTGTTCAGCCGCAGCACGCTGTGCCCGGCCTCCTCCAGGGCGTTGGCCTGGTCGACCACCGGGCCCCGGATCTCGTAGCACACGTCATTCAGCTTGCTGGACTGCCGAAACTCCATCTGCGGCCTCCCGACCGTCACCACCGCTCCGTCGCTGCTGCTTTGTTCTACCAAGCTGGCACTTGGAAAGTCCAACCTCTTGGCTATGCTGATCCACATGTCACGCCGAAGCTACGACCAGTACTGCGCCGTCGCCCGCGCCCTGGACGCGGTGGGGGAGCGCTGGAGCCTCCTGATCGTCCGTGAACTCCTCGGCGGGCCGCGCCGCTACACCGACCTCCACGCCGACCTGCCCGGCGTCTCCACCGACATCCTCGCCGCCCGGCTCAAGCAGCTGGAGGGCGAGGGGCTCGCCGTCCGCCGCAAGCTGGAGCGGCCGGCCAGCGCGACGGTCTACGAGCTGACCGAACGCGGACGCGGACTGCGGCCGGTGATCGAGGCCCTGGGGGAGTGGGGGCTGGGCGCCCTCGGCGAACAGCGGCCCACCGACGCGGTCCGCGAGCACTGGTACACGACCGCCGGCGCCGCGCGGGAGGCGGCCGTCACGGGGTGAACGGCTCCGGGGAGGGAGGGCGGCGGCAAGGCCCCCGTCGCCGACCGCCGCCCCGGACCCAAGGATGGCGCGGACCGGTAAACGGGCACTGGACGCGCGATGAGCGCCGGGCCGCTGCCCGACCCGGCCCTGGGTACCCGCCCCCTGGGTACCCGTCTCCTGCGTACCCGTCTCCTGCGTGCACGGCCCCTGCGGGCCGGGCCCCGGCGCACTGGCCCGCCGGGCGCACACGTACGATCGTCGGACCGCGGAGCCACCTCGGGGCCGAACTCAGGAGAGCGGAGGCAGCCGTGCCCACCACCCACCGCAGCTACGCCAGTTACGTCGCCGTCGGGGACTCCTTCACCGAGGGCATGTGCGACGAGCTGCTGCCCGACGGCCACTACCGCGGCTGGGCCGACCGGGTCGCCTCGGCGCTCGCCGCCGAGCACGCGCAGCGGGTGGGCCGTGAAGAGCGGGTGGGGCCGGCGGACGGGGCCTTCCGGTACGCCAACCTCGCCGTCCGCGGCAAACTCATCGGCCAGATCCACGACGAGCAGCTCGCCCCCGCCGCCGCCATGGGCGCCGACCTGGTCACCCTGGCCGGCGGCTTCAACGACGTGCTGCGTCCGGGCTGCGACATCGCCCGGGTCGAGCGGCTGCTCGGCCGCTGCGCCACCGGCCTGCGCGCCACCGGCGCCACCGTCGTCCTGTTCACCAGCACCGATCCCACCCGCCGACTGGCGGGCAGCGCCCGGCTGCTCCCCGCCATCCTGCGGATGAAGGCCTTCGTGCAGGAACTCGGGCAGCAGGACGGCATCACCGTGGTCGACCTCTTCTCGGCGCCCTGCTTCGACGACCGCCGGCTCTGGGCCGAGGACCGCCTGCACCTGTCCCCGGAGGGCCACCGCCGGGTCGCCGAGGGCGTGCTCGAAGCCCTCGGCCGCCCCGCCGCCTTCGACTGGCGCGCCCCGATGCCCGCCGCCACCCCGCCCGGCCGCGCCGAGAAGCTGCGCTCCGACGCCCGCTGGCTGCGCACCCACCTCGGCCCGTGGATCGGCCGCCGCCTGACCGGCCGCTCCTCCGGCGACGGCCGCCCGCCGAAGCGGCCCGAGCTGCTGCCGTACCGCTAGTCCGCCGGTCCGCCGGTCCGCCGGCCTCCTGGATCCGCCGGCCCCCTCGGCCCGCCGACGCGCTACTGGTCCTCGGCCGGGCTGTCCCCGTCCAGCACCAGGCTCGCCATCCGGGAATGGGTGGTCCAGCCCAGCGCGGTGTAGAGCGCCTGCCCGTCCGCCGTGCCGACCAGCACGCCGGTGCGGGCGCCGGCCCCGTACGCGGTGGCCTGGAGGGACCGCATCACCACCGAGCCCAGGCCCCGGCGGCGGTGGTCGGGGTCCGTCACGATCTGGTCCGGTACGGCCACCGGGCCGGCCAGTCCCGCCTGGCCCCGGGCAGCCGGCCGGCCGTCCTCGGTGCGCACCAGTGCGCGCACGACCCCGCCCCTGGTCCAGGTGGTCAGGGTGTAGCCGGGCGGGAGCCCGGGCTGCTCCGGAGCGAGCGGGACGGTCATCAGGAAGCCCGTCACGTCCAGCCGCCAGCGCGGGCCCAGCCAGGGGCGCACGGTGGCGTCATCGGCGAACAGCTTCAGCCAGGTGGTGGGCGCGGTGATGCCCTCGGCGAGCTTGCGGACCTCGGCCTCGGTCGGCTCGGGCACCACGTGCCGGGCCACCTCCCCGGTCGGCGCGCCCACGTCGATGCTCCAGCCCCAGGGCTGCTCCACCGGATCGGCGGCGCCCCGGGAGACGATCCAGCCGCTGATCCACATCCGGACCAGCTCGGTGATGCTCGGCTGCGACATCGCCCCTCCTCCGTTACGTAATGGTCACACTGCCTCTGCGCACCTTACCGAGGTGAGGGTGCTCCTGCCCAGTAGGATTTCTGGTCCACGGCGCCGGAGCGGCGCCCGGCAGGTGGAAGGAACCCGGAACGTGCGCGAGACCGAGTCGCCGCAGGACCCGACGGCGGCCGCGCCGACCCCGCTGAACTCCGACTGCCGAAGCTGCTTCGGGCTCTGCTGCGTCGCCCTGCCCTTCGCCGCCACCGCCGACTTCGCCGTCGACAAGGCCGCCGGCACCCCCTGCCGCAACCTGCGGACCGACTTCAGCTGCGGCATCCACGCCCGGCTGCGCGACAGCGGCTTCCAGGGCTGCACCGTCTACGACTGCTTCGGCGCCGGGCAGCGGGTCTCCCAGGTCACCTTCGGCGGGGTCAGCTGGCGCGAGGAGCCGGCCGCCGCCCGGTCGATGTTCGACGTGTTCCCGATCGTGCGGCAGCTCCACGAACTGCTCTGGTACCTCACCGAGGCACTCACCTTCGAGCCCGCCCGCTCCGTCCACGCCGAACTGCGGCAGGCCCTGGAGGAGACCGACCGGCTGGCCGGCGGCACCCCCGAGGAGATCCTCGCCGTCGACGTGCCCGCCCACCGCCGGCGGGTCAGCGAGCTGCTGCTGCGCGCCGGCGAACTCGTCCGCGAAGCCGTCCCCCGCCGTCGCGAGCACCGCGGCGCCGACCTCTTCGGGGCCCGCCTGCGCGGCGCCGACCTGCGCGGCGCCAACCTGCGCGGCGCCCTGCTGGTCGCCGCCGACCTCTCCGGCGCCGACCTGCGCCTCGCCGACCTGATCGGTGCCGACCTGCGGGACGCCGACCTCACCGGCGCCGACCTCACCTCGGCGCTCTTCCTCACCCAGGCCCAGCTCAACGCCGCCCGCGGCGACGCCTCCACCCTCCTGCCGCCCACCCTCACCCGCCCCGCCCACTGGCCGGAGACCGCCGCCCCGGCGGCCCCCGCCGCCCCGCGCAAGCCGCGCGGAACGGGCCGGCCCCACGGCCCCCGACCGGCCCGGGGGCGCCGTCGCTAGCCGTGTCGATCCGCAGGGGTTCGCGCGGGTGATCGGAGCGGGTGATCGGGGCCGGCCTCCGGAGCCCGCCGTGTGCGGCTCTCCCCGGCCTGAGTGCCGAATGCCTCCGGCCGTTCTGGAACGCCTGCTCGGCAGCAGCTCGTGCGCGTCGAGGGCCGGGCCGCAGGCGCCGGGGGGCCGCGAGGCCGCGAAGCCGGCCCGGCGCTCCTGACCTGCGTCGTCGCTCGATCCGCGTCAGGCGTCGATACGAAGCCAGGTGTCGCCGGCACGAAGCCACAGAGAGCCGTCACGCCCCTGCCCGCAGTGCATGACCACGCGGCCGGGAACTCGGATCTTTCGCCGGTCGGTCACGCTCCAGCCAGTGCCGACCAGCTCGGCCCGGACCACCTCGATCGACCGACGGTTGTGATCGCGCTTGGTCAGGACCGCACGACTGCCGCGCACGGCGAACCCGTCCGGGGCGGCCACGGGGCTGCGCCAGCTGGTCACCTCATCCGTGGAGGGCGTGATCCGTGTCAGGAACGTGCCCCCACGGCTTGTGCCGGAGTACCAGACCAGCCACACGCGGTCTCCTTCGGTGGCGGAGGTGCAGCCTTCCAAGGGCGCATCAGGAAGTCGGCCTCCCGGCACCCACGTCGCCTGGCCGTCGGCACTCCAGCCGGCAAGGCCCGCTGCCGACTCCGGGTGGCCACCGTAGATCCCTTCGTCACCGTAGGCCGTCCAGATCGACCCACCACGATCGGTCGTCAGAACGGGTATGTCGTCACCGATGCAGAAGCTGCTCTCCTGGTGGTCCTCTGGGGATCGCACGACGGCGTTCGGAGGCCAAAGCCCCGCGTCATCCCTGAACGTGCGACCGCTCGCCATGAGAAGGCGCGAACCAGGGAGGAGCGCGATGTGACTGGGGTGTTCCGGTATGTCCGTCACCAGTCGGCGCTCCACCGATCCGTCCGTCCGGCGGGTCACCAGCACCCCGTCGAACGGGAGGTCGGGCCTCCATCCGACCCAGCCCTTGACGTGGCGGCTTCGGCGGAGGTGTCGTCGATGCACCAGCAGAACAGCGAGCTCTCCTGTGGGCCCGGCCGTCCACCACAGCGGGCGCCACCCTGCCCAACGATCGGCAGCGGGCAGCCTCCAGACCTTCTGCAGTTCACTGACCGTCGGCACCGCAGCCCCCTCGCGATCGCAGCACCCGGATGCCGGTGCTGTCGAGGGGAGTGTAGGGGCGCCGCCACCGGCCCCCGGTCGGTGACCGGCCCGGGGGCTCAGGCGCCGGCGTAGCCCCGGGTCAGCAGGTCGAAGGCGCGGTCGGCGGCGGCGACCGCCTCGGGGTGGAGCTCGTCGGCGGTGCGGCCGTCGTGGTGGATGCGGTGCCAGGTGCGCAGGGCGAGGACGCGCTGGGTGGCGGTGACCTGGGCGGCGAGCAGGGGAGCGGTGAGCTCGTGGGGCGGGGCGAGGTCGGGGTCCTCGCGCAGGGCGTCGGCGAGGGACTGTTCGGCGCGGGCGGTGTAGGCGCCGACCCGGGCGGCCAGGCTCGGGGTGCCGTACACCAGGCCGGTGAAGGCCAGGACCTGGGGGTGGTCGTTGAGGCCGGTGACCGGGTCGCGCCGGGCCAGGCCGTCCAGGAAGTCCCGGCGCAGGGCGTCGAGCGCCGACTCGTCGGCGCCACGGCCCCGGACCACGTCGGCGGCCTGGTCCTGGTGGTCGGCGAAGCGGTGGACGACCAGGTCCTCCTTGCTGGGGAAGTAGCTGAACAGGGTCGGCTTGGAGACCTCGGCGGCGGCCGCGACGTCCGCCACCGACACCTGGTCGAAGCCGTGCTCCAGGAACAGCGCGATGGCCGCCTCGGAGATCGCCCGCCGCGTCCGCTCCTTCTTGCGCTCCCGCAGTCCACTCATGCGGACCAGGCTAGCAGCCGGAGTTGACCGGGGCAGGTTTCTGACCTGGTTCGGCATCGTCGGCAGTGGGAAGAGGTGGGCGCCCGAGCGCGAGGACGGTCAAGCATTCCAACGGCCTGGCCGACCCGTGCCGTTGGCGGCGCGAGCGGGACCGGGGGCGACCCGGTGCGGGAGGGCCCGCGGAGCCGGCGTCCGGGCAGCCGCCGGTCACCTGCCGCGATCGGCGAGGACCTCGCGGACGACGTACCGGGCGTTGGCCGTGCGGGCCTGGTCGGTGTGCCGGTAGTAGGGGATCGTCACCAGGGCGATGGAGAAGGCCCAGGCGCGGGCGCGGGCCCACATCGCGTCGTCCACGTGCAGGGCGGCCCGGAAGGCGGGGCGGGCGGAGGCCGGGAGCAGGTACCAGGCGGCGATCAGGTCGGCGGTGGGGTCGCCGACGCCCATCAGGGCGAAGTCGAGGACGGCGGCGAGCCGGCCGGTTCTGGAGAGCAGCAGGTTGCCCGGGGTGAGGTCGCCGTGCATCCAGACCGGCGGGCCGTCGTACTCGGGGAGCCGGAGGGCCTTGTCCCACAGGGCGGTTGCGGCCGCGGTGTCGATGGTTCCGGCGAGCTGGGCGATCGCGGCGCGGGTGGCGCCGTCCCGGGAGGCGAGCGGGACGCTGCGGGGCCCGACCGGGGCGCCCGACGGGTCGACCGCGCGCAGGGCGTTGACGAAGCCGGCCAGGTCGCGGGCCAGCGATCCGGGGGCGGCGAGGGCGCCGACCGCCGGGTTCACGCCGTCGAGCCAGCGCAGCACCGACCACTCCCACGGGTAGCCCGCGGCGGGGCGGCCGACGGCGACCGGTACGGGCACGGGCAGCGGGAGCCGTGGTGCCAGCCCGGGCAGCCACCGGTGTTCCCGGCGGACGTCCCCGGCCGCCCACTCCACCCGGGGCAGCCGGACGGCGAGTTCGGGCCCGAGCCGGAACATCGCGTTGTCCGCCCCGGCGGACCCGACCGGGGTGACGGGAAGGCCCACCCACTCGGGGAACTGGGCGGAGACCAACCGCCGTACCAGGGCCGCGTCGACGACCGGTTCCTCGGGGTGCATCCGGGCGGCAGCGCACATGCCCGGCAGCGTACAGCGCGGGCCTCCGGCCTTCAGCCGGAATCCCGGAACTACCGGGCCCGATGACGTGAGGAAATGGTGTCCGGGCGGCAGACGGGCGGGGGACGGGCGGCAGACGCACGGCGGACACGCGGCAGACACGCGGCGAGTGCGCCCCGCGGTGGCCAGGGCGGCGGAGCGGCCCGCTCCCGCCGGCGTGACCCGAACCCTCCAACTGGGCCCCGCTCGCGCCGGGTTGGGAGCGCCGCCGGGCCGCGCCACGCCCGCTGCCCCGGGTGCGGCCGGGTGCCGTCACCGGTACCTGCCAGAATGCAGGGCGTACGGCGAAAGCACTGAAGGAGAAGGTGACCGGCTTCGTGACCACCTCAGTCGAACAGGGGGCCCACCGGGCCCAGCAGGCGATCGAGCGGAAGATCGCCGAGGAACTGGGGGTCCGCGAGGGGCAGGTGAAGGCGGCCGTCGACCTGCTCGACGGCGGCGCGACCGTCCCCTTCGTGGCCCGCTACCGCAAGGAGGTCACCGGCTCGCTGGACGACTCCCAGCTGCGGTCCCTGGAGGAGCGGCTGCGCTACCTGCGCGAGCTGGAGGAGCGCCGGGCGGCCGTCCTGGAGTCGATCGAGGCCCAGGGCAAGCTGGACGACGCGCTGCGCGCCCAGGTGCTCGCCGCCGACTCCAAGGCCCGGCTGGAGGACATCTACCTGCCGTTCAAGCCCAAGCGGCGCACCAAGGCGCAGATCGCCCGCGAGGCCGGTCTGGAGCCGCTGGCCGACACCCTGCTCGCCGACCCGGCGCAGGACCCGGCGACGCTGGCCGCCGGGTACCTCAACGAGTCGGTGGCGGACGCCCCGGCGGCGCTGGAGGGGGCCCGCGCGATCCTGGTCGAGCGTTTCGGCGAGGACGCCGACCTGGTCGGTTCGCTGCGCGAGCGGATGTGGACCCGGGGCCGGCTGGTCGCCAGGGTCCGCGACGGCAAGGAGGCCGACGGCGCCAAGTTCGCCGACTACTTCGACTTCGCCGAGCCCTACACCAAGCTCCCCTCGCACCGCATCCTGGCGATGCTGCGCGGCGAGAAGGAGGAGGTGCTCGACCTCGAACTCTCTCCGTACGACGGCGAGTCCGAGGGCGACCTGCCCGGCGCCAACGACTACGAGCAGCGCATCGCGGCCCGCTTCGGGATCGCCGACCGCGGCCGCCCGGCCGACAAGTGGCTGGTCGACACCGTCCGTTGGGCGTGGCGCACCCGCATCCTGGTCCGGCTCGGCATCGACCTGCGCGCCCGGCTGCGCGCCGAGGCCGAGGACGAGGCGGTACGCGTGTTCGCCGCCAACCTGCGCGACCTGCTGCTGGCCGCCCCGGCCGGCACCCGCGCCACCATGGGCCTGGACCCGGGCTTCCGCACCGGCGTGAAGGTCGCCGTGGTGGACGCCACCGGCAAGGTCGTCGCCCACGACACGATCTACCCGCACCAGCCCGCCAACAAGTGGGACGCGGCCCTCGGCACCCTGGCCGCGCTGGCGCGCAGGCACGACGTCGACCTGATCGCGATCGGCAACGGCACCGCCTCCCGGGAGACCGACAAGCTCGCCGAGGACCTGATCAAGCGCCACCCCGAGCTGAAGCTCACCAAGGCGATGGTCAGCGAGGCCGGCGCCTCGGTCTACTCGGCCTCCGCGTTCGCCTCCCAGGAGCTGCCGGACCTGGACGTGTCGATCCGCGGCGCGGTCTCCATCGCCCGCCGCCTCCAGGACCCGCTGGCCGAACTGGTCAAGATCGACCCCAAGTCGATCGGCGTCGGCCAGTACCAGCACGACCTGAGCGAGGTGAAGCTCTCCCGCTCGCTGGACGCCGTGGTCGAGGACTGCGTCAACGCCGTCGGAGTGGACGTCAACACCGCCTCGGCGCCGCTGCTCACCCGGGTCTCCGGCATCACCGCCACGCTGGCGGACAACATCGTGGCCCACCGTGACGCCAACGGCCCGTTCCGCACCCGCAGGCAGCTCAAGGACGTCGCCCGGCTCGGCCCCAAGGCCTTCGAGCAGTGCGCGGGCTTCCTGCGCATCCCCGGCGGGGACGACCCGCTGGACGCCTCCAGCGTGCACCCGGAGGCCTATCCGGTGGTGCGCCGCATCCTCGCCGCGACCGGCGGGGAGCTGCGCGAGCTGATCGGCAACGGCGAGCGGCTGCGCGCGCTGCGCCCGGAGGACTTCGCCGACGACACCTTCGGCGTCCCGACCGTCACCGACATCCTCGGCGAGCTGGACAAGCCGGGCCGTGACCCGCGCCCGGCCTTCCGCACCGCCGTCTTCAAGGAGGGCGTCGACAAGATCGGTGACCTCGAGGTCGGCATGGTGCTGGAGGGCGTGGTCACCAACGTCGCCGCCTTCGGCGCCTTCGTCGACGTGGGCGTCCACCAGGACGGCCTGGTGCACGTGTCCGCGCTGTCCAGGAACTTCGTCAAGGACCCGCGCGAGGTCGTCAAGCCCGGGGACATCGTCAAGGTCCGGGTGCTCTCCGTGGACGTGCCGCGCAAGCGGATCGGGCTCACCCTGCGGCTGGACGACGAGGTCGGCCGCGACCGCGGCGGCGACCGGGGCGACCGGCAGGCCCGCCCGCCCCGCCAGGAACGGCGCGGTCCCGGTCAGGGCGGTCAGGGCGGCCGCGGCGGCCAGGACCGGCGGGACCGGGGCGGCCAGGGTGACCGGGGCGGCTTCGGCGGCGGCGCGCCCGCGAACAGCGCCATGGCGGACGCGCTGCGCCGCGCGGGCCTGACCGGCGGTGGCGACGGCGGCTCGGGCGGTCGGCGCTCCGGTCGGCGCTGAGCGGACGGTGTTGAGCAGCCGGGGGTGAGCAGCCGGCGCTGAGCGGCCACCGTTGAGCGGTCGGCGCTGAGCGGACGGCGCTGAGCGGACGGCGCTGAGCGGGCGGTAGCGGCGGTGGCCGACACGGCCGGGGCCGGTGGGTGCGGGATGCGCCCACCGGCCCCGGCCGTCGCGTCCGGTCACATCAGGAGCTTGTCCTTGGCCTTCCGGTACTCCTCGTCGGAGATGGCGCCCCGGTCGCGCAGGTCCGCCAGCCTCGCCAGGTCCTCGACGTGGCTTCCACCGCCGCCGCCGCCCTCCGCCGGCGTCCCGGCCGCGTCCCGGATGTACGCCCGGACCGCTGCGTCGGCCTGCTGGGCCTGTTCCAGGTCCCGTTTGCCCATGCTCTGGCCGCGGGCGATGAGGTAGACGAGGACGCCGAGCAGTGGCAGGAGGATCACCAGGATCAGCCAGCCGGCCTTGCCCCAGCCGCTGAGGTCGTGGCTGCGGAAGATGTCCGTGATGATCTTGAACAGCAGGAAGAACCAGAGCACCCAGAGGAAGAGCTCCAGCATCGTCCAGAAGATGTTGAGCAGGGGGTAGTCGGCGGCCAGCGGGACGGCCAACGGGTAGGTGTCCATGGTTGAGTCATATCACCGCAAAACGGACACCGTGGTCCGGTGTTCCACCGTTCCGGTGAGCCCCCGCAGCCCCGGGACCCCACGGCCGCCGAAGCCCCCGTGGCCTCAGGCGCAGCCCTCGGAACCCCTCCGCCGACGGCCCGGCGCGGCGCCTCAGCCCCGTCGGGCCCGCTCCCGCAGCTCCACCGCGAGGCCGATCAGCTCGCCCCACCACCCGTCGTGCCCGGTGAGCAGCAGCCGCTGCGCCTCGGCGGCCGGGACGGCCCGGACCTCTACCACCTGCTCGCCGTCCGCCGGGTTGGTCGGCGTGGAGTCCAGGGCGACCTCCGCCCACCCCCACAGCCAGGCCTTCTCCGGGTGCGGCTGCCACGGCCGGTACGGCACCGGGTCGTCGGTGCGGCAGCGGTGCGCGCCCAGCCAGGCCGGCTCGCCGAGCAGACGGGCGCCGGCCTCCTCGCGCAGCTCGCGGGCCAGGCAGGCGGCGACGGACTCGCCCTGCTCCCGGGTGCCGCCGGGCAGGAACCAGTGGTCGCGGTCGTCCCGGCACAGCACCACGCCGCCGTCCGCGAAGCCGACCAGGTGGATGTTGGTGACCAGGTCGTCCGGCGGCAGCACGGTGGAGAACTGCGCGTCGTAGCGGCCCCAGGCCCAGTACTGCGGCGCGTGCAACGCGGGGAAGAGGGCGGCGAGTTCGGCGGATCCGGCGGTCCCGGTGGTTGCGCCGGTCTCGCCGGTGCCGGTGCGGTCGGTGGTGCCGGTGCTTTCCGTGCTCCCGGTGCTTTCCGTGCTCCCGGTGCGGTCCGTGGTGTCGGTCATTCGGTGATCGTAGTGCCGGCCGGGAAACGGCGGGGAGCGCTCTGGTGGACGAGGGCGATGTCGGGGGTGGCGACGGCGAGCGGTCGGCTGTGCCCCCGGTCGGCCGGGGCGCCCACCCAACTGCCCAGCGACATCTCGGCGGTGATGCCCGGTCCGAATCCGGCGATCAGCCCCGGCGCGCCCTCGGGCGCGCCGCCGTCGGCGAACAGCCGGGCGAGGGCGTCGAAGACGACGGCGCTGGCGATGTTGCCGCGTTCGGTGAGCGTGGCCCGGCTGTAGCGGAACACCGCCGGCTCGACGTCGAGGAAGCGGCAGAGGTCGTCGAGGATCCGCGGGCCGCCCGCGTGCACGATGTAGAAGCCCAGTCCGGAGGCGTCCCAGCCGTGTTGGCCCGCCAGGCCGCGCAGCGCGGGCGCGAGCAGCTCCATCGTGCCGGGCACCCGCTTGTCCAGTTGGAAGTGGAAGCCGGTGTCCTCGACCCCGTAGGAGATCCAGTTCTCGGTGTCCGGCACGAGGTGGGAGCCGTTGCGCTCGACGCGCACCCCGGTGCCGCCGTGGCCGCGCATCACCACGGCGGCGATCGCGTCGCCGAACAGGCCGTTGGAGAGCAGCGAGCCGACGCCGAGGTCGCTCGGCTGGTAGCAGAGCGAGCAGAACTCGCAGGCGACGATCAGCACGTTGGCGCCGGGGTAGGCGCGGCAGAAGTCGTGCGCCCGGTTGACGGCGGCGCCGCCGGCCGCGCAGCCGAGCTGGGCGATCGGCACCTGGCGGGTGTCGGAGCGGAAGCCCATGGTGTTGATCAGCCAGGCGGTCATCGACGGCATCATGAAGCCGGTGCAGGAGACGTAGACGATCAGGTCGATGTCCCGGGCCGGCACCTCGGCGTTGGCCAGGGCCCGTTCGACCACCGCGGGGACGCGGGCCTTGGCCTCCCGCTCGTACACCCGGTTGCGGACGGTGAAACCGGGGTGGGTGAGGGTCTGCTCGATCGGCTGGACCAGGTGCCGGGTGCGCACCCCGGTGTTCTCGATCAGCCGCAGCACCAGGCCGAGTCGGGGGTGGCCGGCGTGCAGGGTGCGGGCCAGGTCGAGGGTCTCGTCGAGGGTGATGACGTGCTCGGGCACGGCGACGGCGGGGCGGCAGAGTGTTGCCATGGTGGGTCTCCCCGTGGGGGCGGCCGTGGCGGGCCGGCGGCGGACGGCCGGGCGGTGGCCGGTGATGTGCGTGGAAGGGTGTGCGGGAGGCGCCCGGCGGCCGTGCGGGAGGCGCGCCGGGAGCGGGAGGTCACCAGGCGAGGGGCAGGGCCTGCGGGAACCGCCAGATGGAGCCGGAGTCCCAGTCGAGTTCGGACGGCGCGACGGCCAGCCGCAGCCGGGGGAAGCGCCGCAGCAGGGTGCCGATCGCGACCTGCAGCTCCATCCGGGCCAGGTGCGAGCCGAGGCAGTGGTGCTGGCCGTGACCGAAGGCCATGTGGGTGGGCGCGCCGCGGTCGAGGTCCAGCTCGTCGGGCCGCTCGTACACGGCGGGATCCCGGTTGGCGGTGAGGTAGGAGACGTGCACGGCCTCGCCGGCCCGGATCAGCACCCCGCCCAGCTCCACGTCCTCGACGGCGACCCGGGCGATGCCGACGCCCTGGCGGAACGGGATGAAGCGCAGCAGCTCCTCCAGGGCCTGCGGCAGCGTCTCCGGGCGGGCGCGGAGCTTGGCGAGCTGCTCGGGGTGGGTGAGCAGGGTGTAGGTGATGTTGCTGAGCTGGTAGGTGCTGGTGTCGTGGCCGGTGACCAGCAGCACCATCGCCATGACGGCCAACTCCTGGTCGTCCAGCAGTTCGTCGCCGTCGCGGGCGGTGGCGAGCGCGCTGATCAGGTCCTCGCCGGGATCGGCGCGGCGGGCGGCGGTGAGCTCGGTGAAGTAGCCGCGCAGTCCCGCCTTGGCCTCCTCCTGGCCCTTCCGGCTGCCCGGGCCCATCCGCATCATGGCGACGGCCCACGTCCGCAGCCGGGCGCGGTCCTCCGGCGGGATCTCCAGCAGCTCGCAGATGGTGTGCAGCGGGAGCCGGCTGGACAGGAAGCGGACCAGGTCGGCCGGGGCGCCGTGCTCCTCCATCTCGTCCAGGTAGCCGCTGACGACGTCCTGCGTCCGGGCGCGCATCCGTTCCACCTGGCGGTTGGTGAAGCCCTGGGCGACCAGGCGGCGCAGCCGGTTGTGGGCGGGCGGGTCCATCAGGTTGATGGCCTCGGCCTGGGCGATCGGGGCGGGCGTCATCCGGGGAAGGTCCCGCCCGATGCCGGCGGCGCGGCTGAACCGGCGGTCGGTGGTGACCACCTTGACGTCCTCGTAGCGGGTGGCGAGCCAGGCTTCGCCCGCACCGTGCGGCAGTCGGATCCTGGCGATCGGGGCCTCGGTGAGCAGCCGCTTGAGGAGGGGGTCGAACTCCAGACCGTCGGTGTGGTGGAAGGGGCAGTCCCACACGGGGGTGGTGGTGGTCACGGGCCTGTCCAATGGTCCTTGTCGTGCCGGGGCGTTGGTGTCCGAGCGGTTCGTCACCGTTCCGGCGCGGACATGCAGATGTTCCCCCATGGGTTGGCAAAGATGTGAGTTCGCCGAACTGTTCCCTCCATCGAGTGAGATGGCTGATTGTCATGCGAATTGCCCCCGCTGCCGCGGTACTTGGCGGATCGCCGGGCGGCACCTCGGCGACCGGCCGGCGGATTCGGCGGCTACCGCACCGTCCGGTGGTCCGGGGCGGGTCCGGCGGTCCGCCGCGGGTCCGGCGGTACGGGCGGCCGGGTGGTTCTCCGCCGCGCCGTCCGCCGCACGGCTGACGCGCCGCCAACCGCCGCCGTTCGAACGCCTATCATCGCGCCATGGCCACCGCTGAGCTGATCCGCATCGTCTCCCGCTCCTCGCCCATGGCGCTCGCCCAGGTCGAGCGGGTCCGCGCCGAACTCGCCGCCCTGCACCCGGCCCTGCGCACCGAGGTGGTGCCGGTCACCACCTCGGGCGACCGCTGGACCGGAGACCTCGCCCAGCTGGGCGGCAAGGGCGCGTTCACCAAGGAGGTCGACGCCGCGCTGCTCGCCGGGGAGGCCGACGTCGCCGTGCACTGCCTCAAGGACGTGCCCGCCGACCGCCCGCTGCCCGCCGGCACCGTCTTCGCCGCCTACCTGCGCCGCGACGACATCCGCGACGCACTGGTCCACCCCGGTGGCCTGACCCTCGCCGAACTCCCGGCGGGCACCCGGATCGGCACCTCCTCCGTCCGCCGCATCGCCCAACTCGCCGCCTCCCACCCGCACCTGGAGTGCGTCCCGATCCGCGGCAACGCCAACAGCCGGCTGGCCAAGCTGGCGGCCGGGGACGTCGACGCGCTGCTGCTCGCCGTCTCCGGCCTGGAGCGGATCGGCGAGCCGGAGCGGATCACCGAGGTCCTCGGCGTGGAGGGGATGTGCCCGCCGATCGGCGCCGGCATCCTCGTGCTGCAGTGCCGGGAGGACGACACCGCGACCATCGAGGCCGTGAGCGGGCTCGGCCACCACGACACCTGGCGCGAGGCGGCGGCCGAGCGGATGTTCCTGCACGCGCTCCAGGGGCACTGCAACAGCCCGATCGCCGGCTACGCCAAGGCCGAGGCGGACGGCCGCCTCTCGCTGCGCGGCCGGGTCTTCAGCCCGGACGGCAAGCGGGTGCTGGACGCCCACGAGTGGGCGGGCGCGCTCAGCCCCGAGGACCTCGGCACCTCGGTCGCGCTGGCGCTCAAGCGGCAGGGGGCGCAGGAGCTGATCGCCGCGATCCCGCACTGAGCACGGCCCTGCTCCGGCGCCCGGTTTCCGCGGGCTCCGGCGGGCTCCGGCGGGGGAGAGCGACGGAGAACCGGGTGGGTGTCCGGGGCGTCCGTTGAGGCGTGATCAGTGCGGTGCTCGGCGGGATGCCGAATTTCTGGCCCGGGCTGCTGCTCTCGCTGGTGCCGGCGGCTCTGCTGAACCGGCCGGTGGGGCGGCTGCTCCGGGCCCACTGGGTGGTCGGCTTCCTGCTGCTGCTCGGGCTCGGCGGGGTGGTCGTGGCGACGCTGCTGCCGGAGGCCTTCCGGCTGTCCGAGGCCGTCGTGCGGCACTGCACGGTGCGCGGCGGCCGGCCGCGCTCACCGTACGAACTGCTGCACGTGCGGCACATCGAGCTGAAACTGGCGACCTACGCCCCGGTGGGCTTCGCCGCGGCCCTGGCGGGGACGCGGCGGCGGGCGGCGGTGGCGCTGCTGGGCACCGCCGCGCTGCCGTTCGCGGTGTCGGCGCTGCAGTACGCGGTGCCGGCGATCGGGCGCAGCTGCGACGTGCAGGACGTCTGGGACGGGGTGCAGGGGGTCGTGCTGGGTGCGGCGCTGGGCCTGGTGGCGGGGCCGGTGGGGCGGACGGTGACCAGGGCCCGGGCCCGGGTGCCGTCGGTGTGACGGAGCCGCGGCCCGGGTCGGCATCGGGCCCGCGGTGCGCCGGGGGCCGATCACCTTCGCCCTGGCGGTCGCCCACCGCCGTCGCCGCCGCCGTACCGCGTGAACTCCGCTGCGCGGGACGTCGGACCCGCCGACTTCCCGCGCGCACGGTCCCGCGTGTTCAGCGCGGCCGGTGGTCGGTGCCCGCCCGGCCGACCTCCTGAGGGGCTCGGTTCGCGTTGACCAGGGTGTCGGCCAGGTGCTCCGCGACGGTCCCGTCCAGCGGCGCGTGCCCGAGTAGGAAGCGGTACCAGAACACCCCGTAGACCTGGTCGACGATCAGGTCGAGGTCGGCGTCCGCCGCGAGTTCGCCGCGCTCGCGCCCCCGGGCCAGCAGGTCGCGCAGGGCGGTCCGGCGGGTGGCGGTGAAGGTCTGCATCAGTTCGGCCAGGTGGGGGTCGCGGGCCGCCTCGCGGACGACCGTCCGCAGCGCGGAGGCGGTGGTGCCGCGCTGGGCGGCGGCGAAGGTGGTGGCGACGAAGGCGCGCAGGTCGCTGCGGAGGGCGCCGGTGTCCGGGCCGGAGACGTCCTGGTCGGCGCGGTCGGTGAGGGCGTCGAGCAGCACCGCGCCCTTGGAGGGCCACCAGCGGTAGACGGTCTGCTTGCCCACGCCGGCCGTGCGGGCGATGGCGTCGACGGTGACGGGTGTGCCGTCGGAGTCGGCCAGCAGCCGCAGGGCGGCGTCCAGGATCGCCTGCTGGGCGGCCTCGTTGCGGCGGCGGCCGGTGTGGGGGCGCGCGGACGGTCCCTGCTCGCTTGCGGAGGCGCCCCGGGATGCTTCGCGGGAGTCGTCCCGGGCGTCTGCGCCCGCGCCCGCGCCGGCCCCGGACCCGGTTCGGGGGTCGGTCCTGCTCATCGTGGTGCCCCTTTCGTCATCGCCGCTTGACAAGACTAGCAGTCTCGACAAGCATCATTGCCGGAACCAGCGGTCTCGACAATGACCCGGACAAGCCGGAAAGGCCCACCACCATGAGCACTGCGTCAAACCCCTTCGCCGGACAGCGCGTCGTCGTGATGGGCGGCAGCTCGGGCATCGGGGAGTCGGCTGCGGCCGCCTTCGCCGCGGACGGCGCCGAGGTCGTGATCACCGGCCGCAGCCGCGAGCGGCTGGACTCCGCCGTGGAGCGGATCGGCGGCAGGACGACCGGTCAGCAGGTGGACGCGACCGACCCGGCCGCCCTCGCCGCCTTCTTCGCCGAACTCGGCGGCGTCGACCACCTGGTGGTCGCGGTCAGCGGCGCGGCCGGCAGCGGCCCCTTCGCCGGGCTCGACCTGGCCGACCTCGCCGCCGGGTTCGACGCCAAGTTCTGGGCGCAGGTCCGGGTCCTCCAGGCGGCGCTGCCGCATCTGCGCGAGGACGGTTCGGTCACCCTGATCACCGCTGCCTCCGCACGCGCCGCCATCCCCGGCACCGCCGGTCTGGCCGCCATCAACGGTGCGCTGGAGGCGATGGTGCCGCCACTGGCCGTCGAGCTGGCCCCGCTGCGGGTCAACGCCGTCTCGCCCGGTGTCATCGACACCCCGTGGTGGGACCGCGTCCCTTCCGAGCAGCGCAGCGCACTGTTCGACGGGCTGGCCGCCACCACCCCGGTCGGGCGGGTCGGCCGCCCCGAGGACGTGGCCCGGGCGATCCACATGCTGGCGGCGAACACCTTCGTCACCGGCGTGGTCCTCGACTGCACCGGCGGGGCCAACCTGCCCACCGGCCGCTGAGTCCACCGGCGGAGCCGCCCCGGGCCGAACCGGAGCCGCCCCGGGCCGAACCGGAGCCGCCCCGGGCCGGACCGACCCCGCGCGGCCGGGCCCGGACCGACCCAGGGAGGCCGGCCCCGGACCCCGCGTGGCCCGGGCCGGCCCGCCTGCTACCGCTCGCGGCGCGTCACCACTCCGCCACCCGGTAGTCCTTCAGGAACACCCCCGACATGGGATGCCCCGCCTCGCCGCGCACGATCGGGTCGTACACCCGGGCCGCGCCGTCCACGATGTCCAGCGGAGTGCGGAAGCCCCGAGCGGCGATCCGGGTCTTCTTCGGCGCCGGGTTCTCGTCGGTGATCCAGCCGGTGTCGACGGCGCACATGTGCACGCCCCGGGTGGCGAGGTCGGCCGCGCTGGTGCGGGTGAGCATGTTGAGCGCGGCCTTGGCCATGTTGGTGTGGGGGTGGCGCGCGGTCTTGTTGCGGACCGCGAACCGGCCCTCCACGGCGGTGACGTTGACGATGTAGCGGGCCGGGTGGGCGGAGGCGAGCAGCAGCGGCAGCAGCCGGTCGCAGAGCAGGGCCGGGGCCAGGGCGTTGACCAGCTGGGTCTCCAGCACCTCGGCCGGGTCGAGCGAACCGAGGGTGGCGGACCAGGAGTTGGCCGGCGCGAGGTCGGGAAGCAGCCCGGCCTCGTCCGTGAGGTCCAGCAGTGATCCGCCGCCGCCCGAGGGGAGTTGGGCCGCCGCACCGGAGAAGGGGCGGAAGCCGGGGGCGTGGGTGATCGCCCGGCGGTCGGCCGGGGGCAGCGCGGTGGACTCGCCCGCGGCCAGCAGGGCGTAGGACTCCGGCGGACGGCGCAGGGTCTGCGCGGCGTTGTTGACCAGGATGTCCAGCGGGCGGCCGTCCGCCCGCAACTCCTCGGTCAACCCGAGGACCTGGCGCGGGTCGCGCAGGTCGACGGCGACCACGCTCAGCCGGTCCCACCAGAGCTCGCTGCCCTCGGCGGCGCGGAAGCGCCGGACGGTGTCCTGGGGGAACCGGCTGGTGACGATCAGCTCGGCGCCGTCCCGGAGCAGCATCAGCGCGAGCTGGAAGCCGATCTTCACCCGTCCTCCGGTGAGCAGCGCCCGGCGCCCCCGCAGGTCGGTGCTCAGGCCCCGCCGGGCGGTGTTGTCGGCCGCGCAGTCCGGGCAGAGCATGTGGTAGAAGCCGTCGACCTGGCGGTACGCCCGCTTGCAGACGTAGCACCTGCGCGGGGTCAGCAGCTCGCCGACCGGTCCGGTGGCGGCCGGGGTGAGCGGCGCGTCCTCGCGGCGGTCGCGGGCGCCGGTCGCGGTGGCGGCGAGCAGCTCGGCGTCGGCCTCCCGGGCGGTCTGCCTGGCCTCCTGGCGGCGGCGCTTGCGGCTCTCCAGGACGAAGGAGCTGAGTTGTCGCTCGACGTGCAGCCGGGTGCGGTCGTGTGCGGGGAGTGCGCGCAGCCGGCCGAGCGTGCTGCTGAACGCGGCGAGTTCCTCGGGGGTGAAGCCGGCCGCGCGGGCGGCGTCGCCGGTCGGAAAGATCGTGCTGAGCTGGTCGTGGTCGTCCCGGACCGTCATGTCCGCCCCCTCGTGCCGTACAGGTGGGACGGACTGTAATCGACGGCCCAGGCCGATGAGATGTCAATTTCTCCCCGGCGTCACCGGGCGGTCGGCCCGCTCCGGAGCCCGCCGGATCCACCCCGCACCGTGCCTCCCGGTCGCACGCGCCGGGGTGCCGGCGGCCCCCCGGCCCACCGGCACCCCGGACGTCGGTGCCCCCTCGGACGCGGACTCAGCCCGTGTACCGGCTGAAGATCTTCGCGAACTCGTAGGGCTGCTGCGGGATGTTGGTGCACTTCGACAGCGAGCCGCCGGTGCAGGCGTTGGCGTCCCGGGTGGCGTCCCAGAAGGCCAGCAGGCCGAGGTGGTGCTGCTGGGCGAAGGCCACCAACTGCTGGGCGGCTGCCTGGGAGTAGATCTGGTGGTCGTCGTTCTCGCCGATCATCGGGGTGACCCCGACCATGGCCCACAGCTGGGCGTCGGTCTTCGCCGGGTAGAGCGCCTTGAGCTGGCCGAAGAGCGACTGGGCGGCCTGGACGGCGGCGTTGCCGTAGTCGGTGCCGGACCGGTAGTAGTCCATCGCCATGACGTTCACCAGGTCGAGGTCGACTCCGGCGTCCCGGGCGGACTTGACGATCGCGACGCCCTCGCTGGTCAGCCCCTCCGGCAGGACGGGCAGGGTGAGCGAGACCTTCAGGCCGGGGTGGGCCTGCTGGAGCCTGGCGAGCGCGGCGGAGCGGCGGTCGTTGGAGGCGGTGTCGGCGATCGCCGCGCCCTCGATGTCGTAGTCGACGTAGCGCAGGCCGTAGGCCCTGACCACGGCGTCGTACTCGGCGAACAGGGAGTCCACCGAGCCGCAGGCGGCGGCGAGTTCGGTGCCGCTGGCGCCGCCGAAGGAGAGCTTGACGTCGCCGCCGGCCGAGCGCAGCGCGTCGACCTGGTCCTTGGCCCAGCCGGTGCGCGGGTCGTAGGCGTTGAACCAGCTGGCCTTGCAGCCGACGCCGGTGACGAAGCCCATGGTGTAGCCCTTGACGCCGCCGGACGTGGCCATGGCCGGCATCGACGGGGTGGGCCAGGCGCCCATGTCGATGTACGGGGCGACGGGCAGGGCGGCGTTCGGCGGCGGGGTGGTGGTCGGGCCGCCGGTGGGTGTCCCGGTCGGTGTGCCGGTGGGCGTCCCGGTGGGCGGTGGGGTGCTCGGGCCGCCGCCGGGGCCGGTGAGCGTGATGTCGTCGGCCAGGTAGGCGCCCTGCCCGTACCAGCCGTGCAGGTAGACGGTGACGCTGGTGGTGGCCGGGCCGGTGGTGAAGGCGGTGGACAGCTGCTGCCAGCCGGGGCCGCCGGCCGTCCAGGTGGCCGGGTCGGTGACGCCGCTGCCGGTCGCGCCCAGGTAGACGTACTGGCCCTGGACCCAGGCGCTCAGCCGGTAGGCGGTGTTGGGCTGGACGGCCACGGTCTGCCCGCACTGCGCGGTGTCGCCGTTGCTCACCGCCCCCTTGAGCGCGTGGCTCCCGCCGTGCGCGCCGGAGTCGACGATGCTGCCCGTCCCGGCGGAACAGTTCCAGGGGGCCAGGGCGCCGCTCTCGAACCCGGCGTTGGCGAGCAGGTTGCCGTCGGCGGCGCCGGCGTTCCCGGCCAGGCCGGCGAGGGCGCCGGCGGCGAGCACGGTGGCGGTGGTGAGGCTCAGCACCGCCGTCCGGCCGGTCGGTCGGCGGTGTGCGGGGGCGGGTCGGAGCGCGCTGGGCATGGGGGTGCCTCTCGGGACGGGGCCGCCCGCGCCGGGCGGGCGCGGGGCAGGCGGCAGCGTGGGGGCTGGTCCGGTGCGGGGGAGCGCGGTGCTGAGGATCAAACTGGACTAGACCAGCTGGCGCGTCAAGCGCTTCCGGCGTCCGGGATCCCGTCGGGGGCGGCTCTTAGGGGCGTTTTAAGGATGGGGCGTCAGTTCCGCCAGCTCCTCGGCGGAGAGCGCGAGTCCGGCCGCTGCGGCCGAGTCGCGGACGGAGGCCGGCCGACGCGCGCCGGGGATCGGGACGACGGCCGGGGACTGCGCCAGATGCCAGGCGAGGCAGATCCGCTGGGGGCTGACGCCGCGGGCCCGGGCGAGGGCGTGGAAGGGGGTGTCCGTGCTGGGCGCGGCGGTGCCCGGGTCGTCGACGGCGCTGGGTGAGATCCCCCCGAGCGGGCTCCAGGGCAGGAAGGCCAGGCCGAGTTCGGTGCAGAGGTCCAGGGTGTCGCGGGTGGCCTGGTGGGCGGGGGAGAACCGGTTCTGCACGGAGACCAGGCGTGGGCCGAGGATCGCGTGGGCGGTGCGGATCTGCCCGCAGTCCACGTTGGACAGGCCCACCATCCGGACGGTGCCGGCGTCGGCGAGCTCCCGCAGCGCGCCGACGGAGTCGGCGAAGGGGACGTCCGGGTCGGGCTTGTGGAGCTGGTAGAGGCCGATGCTCTCCACGCCCAGGCGGGCGGCGGAGGCCTCGGCCGCGCGGCGCAGGTGGCGGGGGCGGCCGTCGACCGTCCACGTGCCGTCGCCCGGGCGGCCCCGGCCGCCCTTGGTGGCGACCAGCACCCCGTCCGAGCCGCCGCGGTGGGCGGCGAGCGCCCGGGCCACGAGGCGTTCGTTGTGGCCGACTTCGCCGGCGTGCCAGTGGTAGCTGTCGGCGGTGTCGATCAGCGTCACGCCCGCGTCCAGGGCGGCGTGGATCACGGCGAGCGCCTGGTCCTCGTCCGGGCGGCCCTCCACGGACAGCGGCATGGCGCCCAGGCCGATGGCGCTCACCGGGGTTCCGCCGATGGCACGGGTCGCGGCAGGGGTGGTGGTCATCGGCGGGACTCCTTGACGGCCTGGGGCAGCCAGTCGGTGATCGGGGAGAAGCGGAAGCCGAGGCGGGCCGCCCGGCCGGTGTCCATCGGGTAGCTGCGGTCGAAGGAGAACGGCGAGGGAGGTTCTCCGGCCGCGGCGACCAGCCTCGGCTCGGTGCCGGTCTCCCGCCCCACGGCCGCGCACAACTCGCGGACGTCCAGCGTCCCGTGGGAGGCGGCGTTGACCGGACCGGTGAAGTCGGCCGCCGCGGCCCAGGCCAGGAAGCGGGCGATCTCCGGCGCGGAGACGAAGGACGCGCGCTGCGGTGCGGGGTGGACGGCGATCGGCAGGCCGCGCTCGATCCGCTCCACGTAGTGCGCCAGCCGTCCGGTGAAGTCGGATCCGCCGAGGACGTGCGCGGTGCGCACGGTGACGACGCCGAACGGCGCCTGCCGGGTGAGCCGGGCTTCCGCCTGGCGCTTGCCCTCGCCGTAGTGGTCCGCCAGGAACGCCTGGTCGTGCCAGGGGAGTCGGTGGTCCACCGGCTCGGCCGACAGGTCGAGGGCCGACTCGGCGAGGGCCGGTCCGCCGGGGCGGCCGAGGTGGGCGTAGACCTCGACGGTGGAGGTCATGACGTAGCGCGGGGTGCGGTCGGCGAAGACCCGCGCGGCCGCGGCCGCCTGGACGGGCGTGTAGCAGACCTGGTCGACCACGGCGTCGAAGCGCCGCCCGGCGAGTGCCGCCCGCAGCGCGGTCTCGTCGTCGCGGTCGGCGCGCAGGTGGGTCACCCCCGGCGGGGCGGGTGTCGAGCCGCGGTTGACGACGGTCACCCTGGCGCCCGCGTCCCGCAGTTCCTCGACCAGCCGTCTTCCGAAGTGGCGGCTGCCGCCGATCACGCACACGTCCACGTTCTCGTTCCCTCCCGGTCCGGTGCTGTCCGTTTCCGGTGATCAGCCTGCCGCGCACCGGCCGACAGCGGTAGTGTCGATCGAAAGCCCCCGTCATCAGGAGAACTGTTGATCGACGTCCAGCGGCTCGCGGTGTTGCGCGAGGTCGCCCGCTGCGGCAGCTTCAACCAGGCTGCCGCCGCGCTGCGTTGCACCCCTTCGGCGGTCTCGCAGCAGATCGCCGCACTGGAACGAGGCCTCGGCGCGCCCGCGGTGGAGCGCTCCACACGCGGGGTCACCCTCACCGAGGCGGGCCGCCTGCTCGTGGAGGCCGCCGACGCGATCGCCGCCGAACTGGCCGACACCGAACAGCGCATCGGGAAGCTGACCGCCGAGCGCACCGCCCTCGTCGTGGCCGCCTTCGCCAGCGGCGGCCGGCGCCTGCTGCCCGGGGCGCTCGGCGGCTTCGTCGCCGATCATCCGGACGTGGAACTGACGATCCTGGAGGCGGAACCGGAGGAGAGCCTGCCCGCCGTCCGCGAGGGGCGGGCCGACCTCGCCCTCGCCTACCACCTGGACGGCCCACCGCCCGCCCGCCCCGGCGACCGCTCCGGTCTGGACTGGTCACCGCTCGGCGAGGACCCGCTGCGGGTCGTGCTGCCCCGCCACCACCCGGTGGCGGCCGGCTACCGGCTCCGGCCCGAGCCGCTGCACCTGGCCGAACTCGCCGACCAGCGCTGGATCCTGGGCTGCCGCAAGTCGGCCGGCCAGCTCGCCCGCCATGCCGCCCTGGCCGGCGTCGACCTGCGGATCTCCTGCACCGCGACGGACTACGAGTTCGCCCAGTCCCTGGTCCGGGCCGGCGTCGGCATCGCGCTGATCCCCGAGATCGGGCTGACCGGGCATCCGGACCTGGTGGCCCTCCCGCTCGCCGAGCCCGGCCCGCGCCGGCACCTGGGCGTGGCCCTCTCCCGCCGCCGCCGCGGGCCCGCCGCGCGGCTGGCGGAGGAACTGGCGGCCCGGCTCGCGGCGGAACCGGAGGCTCTGGCGGAGGAGGCGGAGGCGTAGGCGGTGGCGGAGGCCGAGGAACCGGACGCGGACGCCCAGGAGGCGGAGCAGCCGGACGCGGGCGAGGTGGGACGCCGGACGCGGGCGAGGTGAAACCCGGAGGCGCGCGCTCCGCCCGCACCTCTACGGTGGCCCGATGACCCCACGCAATCCGAACGATCCCTTCGGCGGCCCGCGGATCCACTTCCTCGGCGACTCCTTCGTCCAGGGCCTCGGCGACCCGGAGTTCCGCGGCTGGGTCGGCCGGGTGCTGCAGGCCGCCGCGCCGCACGCCACCGCCTTCAACCTCGGTGTCCGGCGCGACACTTCGGCGCACGTGCGGCAGCGCTGCTGGGCCGAGGCGGAGGCTCGCACCCTCCCCGGCGCGGACCACCGGCTGGTGCTCTCCTTCGGAGCCAACGACGCGGTGACGGAGGGCGGCGCGACCCGCGTCGCGCACGAGGACACCCTCGCCCACCTCGCCGCCCTGCTCGACGGCGCCCGCGAGCGCGGCATCGCCGCCCTGGTGGTCGGCCCGCCCCCGGTGGTGGGCATGGGCGCGGACCACCTGGAGCGGTTGCGGCGGCTCGTCCCCGCGATGGCCGGAATCTGCGCCCCGCACCGCGTCCCGTTCGTCGACGTCACCGAGGCGCTGGCCGGCGACCCGACCTGGACGGCCGAGGCCGAGGCGGCGGACGGTGCCCACCCCGGCGCCGGCGGTTACGCGCGGCTCGCGCAGCTGGTGCTCGACGGCGGCTTCGGCGACTGGATCGAGCCACGGCCGGGTCGGGCTTGACCTTGAGTGCACTCGAAGGTGAAAGCTGGACGCGTTGATCCAATCCACGCTGGTCCAACAGAGGAATCGGAGCACTGGCATGCGCAACGCCCCGTTCGGCAGCAACGGCCCCGAGGTCGGCGTCATCGGCCTCGGCTGCATGGGGATGACCTTCGCCTACGACGTGGGGAACCGCGACGACGAGAGGTCGGTCGGCGTGATCCGCCAGGCCCTCGACCTCGGCGTCTCCCTGATCGACACCGCCGACATGTACGGCCCCTTCACCAACGAGGAGGTGGTCGGCGCCGCGCTGGCCGGCCCCCACCGCGAGCGCGCCTTCCTGGCGACGAAGGTGGGCATCGTCCCCGGCGGCGCCGGCGCGACCGCCCGGGACGGCAGGCCCGAGCACGTCCGCCGCTCGATCGACGACAGCCTGCGCCGCCTGGGCACCGACCACGTCGACCTCTACCAGCTGCACCGGGTCGACCCGGACGTCCCGATCGAGGAGACCTGGGGAGCGCTGGCCGAGACCGTCCAGGCCGGCAAGGCGCTGCGGATCGGCCTGTCCGAGGTGACCGTCGAGGAGATCAAGCGGGCCCAGTCGGTGCACCCGGTCGCGTCGGTGCAGTCCGAGCTGTCGCTGTGGACCCGGGACGTGCTGGCCGACGTGCTGCCGTACACCGAGGAGCAGGGCATCGCCTTCCTGCCGTTCTCGCCGCTCGGCCGCGGCTTCCTGACCGGCAGCATCTCCTCCTTCGACGACCTGCCCGAGGACGACTTCCGCCGCCGGCTGCCGCGCTTCCAGCAGGACGCGCTGAAGACGAACCTGGCGCTGGTCGCCAAGGTCCGGGAGATCGCCGAGCGGGTCGGCGCGACGCCCGCGCAGGTCGCGCTGGCCTGGGTGCTGGCCCAGGGCCGGTACGTCTTCCCGATCCCGGGCACCAAGACCCCGCGCTACCTGGTGGAGAACGTGGCCGCGGCCGAGGTCCGGCTCTCGGCGGCGGACCTGGCCGAGCTGGACGCGCTGCCGGCCGCGGAGGGCGGGCGCTACAGCTGACCGCCGCCGCGGGCCGCGCCCTCAGCGCTCCATGACCCAGACCAGCTGCCGGCCGGTCTCGCCGGGGGCCCGCACGGCGACCTCGGCGACCCGCTCCAGCCGGTAGCCGAGCTTGCGGGGGACGGCCGCGCTGGCGCGGTTCGCCTGGTCGCAGCGGATCTCCACCCGCGTGATCCCGGGCAGCGCCAGCGCGGCCTCGGTCAGCGCACCGGCCGCGGCGGTGGCGATGCCGCGGCCGACGTGCCGGGCGGCGACCCAGTAGCCGATCTCCAGGGCGCCCGGGCCGATCCGTCCGTGCAGGCCGAAGGCGCCGATCACCCGGCCGGGTTCGGCGTCCAGGCCGGCCAGGTACATGAAGTCCGTGCCGGCCTCCCAGGCGGCGGCGCCGGCCCGGGTGAGCTCCGCCGTCCGCGCCCGGGTCGGGGCCTCGGCCGCCCACTCCATCCAGGGCCGCAGATGGTCCAGGTCGGCGCGGACGGCCCGGTTCAGCGCCGCCGCGTGGGTACTGCGCCGGCGGTGCAGGCGGAGGCCGCCGGGCAGCCGGAGCAGCTCGGGCGGCCGCCCGGGGGAGACCTCCAGTGGGCCACAGGGCTGTGGCTGTCCTCGCGTCATGGCGGCGATTATGTCCTTGGCCCGGACCTGTCACCATCCGGCACCCGCGCCCGCCGCCGTCCGGGGGCGCGTCGGGCGCACCCGTGCATCCGGCGCACGGCCGGCGGTCAGAGCCGGACCATCACCTCGTCGAGCTCCTTGCGCCGCAGATCCGGCACCCGCGCTCCCTCGGCCGGGTACCCGACCGGGATGACGTAGGCGGCCCGCTCCTCGGCCGGGCGGTCGCACACCTCGTTCAGGAACCTCATCGGGCTCGGCGTGTGGGTCAGCGTGGCCAGCCCGGCCTGGTGCAGCGTGGCCAGCAGCAGTCCGACCGCGATCCCCACCGACTCCTTGGTGTAGTAGGGCCGCGGCGACTGCGGCCCCTTGTGCACCTCGAACACCACGATCACGGCCGGCGCGTCCTCCAGGAACGGTTTGTGCCAGTCGGTGCCGATCGGCGCCAGCGCGGCCAGCCACTCCGCCGAGGCCCGGTGGCCGTAGAACTCGCGCTCCTCCGCCTCCGCGGCCTCGCGCAACCGCCGCTTGCGCTCCGGGTCGGTGACCACCACGAACCGCCAGGGCTGGACGTGCGCACCGCTGGGCGCGGTCGTCTTCATCTTCTGCTGGAACGACTTCCTGTTCGCCATCTCCCTGACGTCGACCACCTCGGCCAGGACGGTGCCGGCGGC
>NZ_JBEPAK010000025.1:0-41849 GCF_040298565.1 Kitasatospora sp. NPDC001539
TCTCTTTAGGCGGGGGCCGCCCCTCCCCGCTGCTCCCGGGGCCCCCCCCCACGGGGCCTTCGTCAGCGCACCATCGGCGCACGCGTCGTGCACGCGTCGCGCACGCGCCGGTGCACCGCCGGTGCACCGCCGGTGCACGCTTCAGTGCACCGCCGGCGCACGCGTGTCAGTGCACGCCCTCGAAGAGGCTCGTGACCGAACCCTCCTCGAACACCTCGCGGATCGCGGCCGCGATCGAGGGGGCGATGGACAGCGTGGTGATCTTGTCCAGCTGGAGCTGCGCCGGGGTGGGGAGCGTGTTGGTGAACACGAACTCGCTCACCCGGGAGTTCTTCAGCCGGTCCGCGGCCGGGCCGGAGAGCACGCCGTGGGTGGCGGCGACCAGCACGTCGGCGGCGCCGTTCTCGAACAGCGCGTCCGCGGCGGCGCAGATGGTGCCGGCGGTGTCGATCATGTCGTCGACCAGGACGCAGACGCGGCCCTTGACGTCACCGACGACCTCGGCGGACAGGATGGTGTTGGCCTGCGTCATGTCGCGGCGCTTGTGGATGATCGCCAGCGGCGCGTCCAGCCGGTCGCACCACTGGTCGGCGACCTTCACCCGGCCGGCGTCCGGCGAGACGACGGTCAGCTTGGAGCGGTCCACCTTCTCGCCGATGTAGTCGGCGAGCAGCGGCAGCGCGAACAGGTGGTCCACCGGGCCGTCGAAGAAGCCCTGGATCTGCGCGGTGTGCAGGTCCACGGCCATCAGGCGGTCGGCACCGGCCTGGCGGAGCAGGTCGGCGATCAGCCGGGCCGAGATCGGCTCGCGGCCGAGGTGCTTCTTGTCCTGCCGGGCGTACCCGTAGAACGGCAGGATCGCGGTGATGCTCTTGGCGGAGGCCCGCTTCAGAGCATCGATCATGATCAGCTGCTCCATGATCCACTGGTTGATGGGAGCCGTGTGGCTCTGCATCACGAAGCAGTCCGCGCCACGCGCCGACTCCAGGAAGCGGACGTAGATCTCGCCGTTGGCGAAGTCCAGGGCCTTGGTCGGAACCAGTTCGGTCCCCAGCGCCGCGGCCACCTCCTTCGCCAGTTCCGGGTGGGCACGGCCGGAGAAGAGTTTCAGTTTCTTCTCACCCGACGTCGTGATCCCGCTCACTGCACCGTCTCCTCGCGTTGCGGACGCTGAATCCCTCCCCCGCGGAGGGCAGGCGCAGCCGCACCCGCGGGGGTCAGGGAGTTTGTCGGTACGCCTGGACACGGGCGGCAAGCCCAGTGGCGCACGTATGACCCCAAGGTTACGCGCCCGTGCGGAAACCGTCCGCCCCGGGACCGCCCGCCGGTGCCCGGCCCGCCCGGTCAGGCCTCGGCGGCCCCGTCCTTCGCGGCCTTCGCGGCCTGGGCGGACGTCGTGCCGGGGCGCTTGCGCTCGACCCAGCCCTCGATGTTGCGCTGCTGCGCCCGGCTCACGCCCAGGGCGCCCGCCGGGACGTCGCCGGTGATCACCGAGCCGGCCGCGGTGTAGGCGCCGTCGCCGACGGTGACCGGGGCGATGAACATGTTGTCCGAGCCGGTGCGGCAGTGCGCGCCGATGACCGTGCGGTGCTTGTTCACCCCGTCGTAGTTCACGGTGACCGAGGCCGCGCCGATGTTGCTGCCCTCGCCGATGACGGCGTCGCCGATGTAGGAGAGGTGCGGCACCTTGGCGCCCTCGCCCAGCTCGGAGTTCTTCACCTCGACGTAGGTGCCGACCTTCGCCTTGCGGGCCAGCTTCGCGCCCGGCCGCAGGTAGGCGTACGGGCCGGCGGTGGCCAGCTCACCGACCTCGGCGCGGTCGGCCGTGGTGTTGCTCACCCGGGCGCCGGCGCCGACCAGGGTGTCCTTCAGCGTCGAGTTCGGGCCCACCTCGCAGCCCTCGCCCAGGTGGGTGGCGCCCTGCAGCTGGGTGTTCGGCAGCACCACGGCGTCCGGCTCGTAGGAGACCTGCACGTCGAACCAGGTGGTCGCCGGGTCCACCACGGTGACGCCCGCCCGCATCGCCCGCTCCAGCAGGCGGTCGTTCAGCAGCCGGCGGGCCTGCGCCAGCTGGACCCGGTCGTTGATGCCCAGGATGTCCCGGTGGTCCTCGGCGACCACGGCGCCCACCCGGTGCCCGGCCTTGCGCAGGATCGCCAGGGTGTCGGTCAGGTACTCCTCGCCCTGCGAGTTGTCCGTGGTGAGCTCGGCCAGCGCCTCGACCAGCAGCTTGGCGTCGAAGGCGAAGACGCCCGAGTTGATCTCGGTGATCGCGCGCTGGGTGTCGCTGGCGTCCCGCTCCTCGACGATCGCGGCGACGGTGCCGTCCTCGTCCCGCAGGATGCGGCCGTAGCCGAAGGGCTCGGGGACGACGGCGGTCAGCACGGTGACCCCGTTCTGCTGCGCGGCGTGGGCGTCCGCCAGCCGGAGCAGGGTCCGCCCGGTCAGCAGCGGCGAGTCCCCGGCGGTGACGATCACGGTGCCGTCCAGCACCACGCCGTCGGCGGCCAGCGCCTCCAGCGCCGTGCGCACGGCGTGCCCGGTCCCGTTCTGCTCCTCCTGCACCACCGGCCGCGCCGCCGGATAGTGCGCCGCCAGGTGCTCCTCGACCTGCTCGCGCTGGTGACCGACCACCACGACCAGCTGCTCCGGCGTCAGTTCCCCGGCCGCCGCCACGGCGTGACCCACCAGCGAGCGCCCGCACACCTCGTGCAGCACCTTGGGCAGCTTGTTCGACTTCATCCGGGTCCCGCCACCGGCGGCGAGCACGACAACGGCGGCAAGCGAATTGGCAGCCATGCGGGGAGGCTCCTCATTAGGTTCACAGAGAGGCAGAGCAGCCCGGCCCGGACCCAGGCCGGTCGCCATTCGCACAGTCCGCCGAGCAGCACCGACAATACCGGCGAGGCGGGAAACGCCCGAACCTGAGGCGTGAAGAGGCTCCGCCGCTAGGATTCGAACCCAGACAAAGGCCTCCAAAGGGCCCTGTGCTGCCATTACACCACGGCGGACAGTCGTGTCAGACCCTACCCGAGACGACCCTCCCGTGGGTATCAACCGACGCGATCCGCGGGGCCGGATCCCGCCGCCGCGGGTCGAACACCGCCGCCGTCCGGTTCATCCATCCAGTCGGGTGAATTCACCCGAGCGCCGCGTGGCGGTGTGTTCCCCTGGACGCGACACGCAACCTACGATGCCGTAGGTTACGCAAACGTAGGTCCGCTGTCCCGTACCGGGACACCGCGAAGGGACGCCCCCCATGACCACCCAGGCAGACGAGGCGCACGCGGATGGCGCCGCGCTTCCCGAAACCTCTCCCGATCCCTCCGTCGACCCCTCCCTCGCCCGCACGGCCGATCCCTCCGTCGGCGCGTCAGCCGGCACCTCGGCCGGCCCGTCCACCGATCCGACGGCCGATCCGACGGCCGATCCCTCGGCCGACGCCGCGACCCGGCTGTCCGCCACCCGTGGCGGGGAGAAGCAGGGCTTCGCCGAGCGCGTCGCGCTCGGGCTGTTCATCCTCGTCCCGTTCGCCGCGCTGCTCGCCGCCGTCCCGGTGGCCTGGGGCTGGGGGCTGGGCTGGACGGACGTGGCGATCACCGTCGCCATGTACTTCCTCACCTGTCACGGCATCACCGTCGGCTACCACCGCTACTTCACCCACGGCGCCTTCAAGGCCGGCCGCCCGATGCGCCTGGTGCTGGCGATCGTCGGCAGCCTGGCCGTCGAGGGCCCGCTGGTGCGGTGGGTTGCCGACCACCGCAAGCACCACCGGTTCAGCGACAAGGACGGCGACCCCCACTCGCCCTGGCGCTACGGGGAGAGCGTCCCGGCGCTGATCAAGGGCCTCTGGTGGGCGCACATGGGCTGGATGTTCGACGAGGAGCAGACCCCTCAGCTCAAGTACGCCCCCGACCTGGTCCGCGACCCGGCCCTGCGGCGGATCTCCCGGCTGTTCTGGCTCTGGACCACGATCTCGCTGCTGCTGCCCGCCCTGGTCGGCGGCCTGGTGAGCCTGTCCTGGGAGGGGGCGCTGTCCGCCTTCTTCTGGGGATCCCTGGTCCGGGTGGCCCTGCTGCACCACGTGACGTGGTCCATCAACTCCATCTGCCACGCCGTCGGCCGGCGCCCGTTCCGCTCCCGCGACCGCTCCGGCAACGTCTGGTGGCTCGCGGTGCTCTCCTGCGGCGAGTCCTGGCACAACCTGCACCACGCGGACCCGACCGCGGCCCGGCACGGCGTGCTCCGCGGGCAGATCGACTCCTCGGCCCGGCTGATCCGCTGGTTCGAGCTGGCCGGCTGGGTGCGGGACGTCCGCTGGCCGGACGCTCAGCGGATCGCCGCCCGCCGCGCCGCATGAGGCGGCGCTTCCAGCATGATGTAGGGGTGAACGGGAGCAGCGAAGACAGCACAGGCGGTCACCAGAGCACGCGGACGGACGCGGCGCCCGGAACGGCGCCCGCCCGTCCGCGGGCCGCTGCACCGGTGGGCGGACCCGCCGACGGGGGCGCGGCCGCCGCGACCCCCCGGCGCCGGGGCGGCCGGGTCCGGATGACCGGCAAGCAGCGCCGGGAGCAGCTGCTCGAGATCGGCCGGACGGTCTTCGCGGAGCGCGGCTACGACGGCACCTCGGTGGAGGAGATCGCCGAGCGCGCCGGGGTCTCCAAGCCCGTCGTGTACGAGCACTTCGGCGGCAAGGAGGGCCTGTACGCGGTGGTGGTGGACCGCGAGATGCAGCTGCTGCTGGACATGGTGACGGGGGCGCTGACCGGCGGCCACTCGCGCGAGCTGCTGGAACAGGCCGCGTTCGCGCTGATGGACTACATCGACACCTCGACGGACGGCTTCCGGATCCTGGTCCGGGACTCGCCGGTGGCCCAGTCGACCGGCACCTTCGCCTCGCTGATCAGCGACATCGCGACCCAGGTCGAGGACATCCTCGGCCTGGAGTTCAAGTCGCGCGGCTTCGACGCCCGGCTGGCCCCGATGTACTCGCAGATGCTGGTCGGCATGGTCGCGCTGACCGGCCAGTGGTGGCTGGAGGTCCGCAAGCCGGACAAGGCGACGGTGGCGGCGCACCTGGTGAACCTCGCCTGGCACGGGCTGGAGGGGCTGGAGCGGCACCCCCGGCTGGTCGGCGACCGCACGGCCTGAACCCCGCGCCCCTCCCATCGCCGCCGCGTCCCCTCTCATCGCCGCAGCTCCGCCCTACCGCTCCGCCCTGCTGCTCCGTCTCACCGCCGCTTGACCCCGACCGCGAAGATCCGTCGGAACGGGAACACCGTCCCGTACGGTCCGGGCGGGTAGGCCTCGCGCAGCAGCCGCCCGTACTCGGCGAGGAAGTCGTCCCGGTCGGCCGGATCGGTCAGCGCGGTGAGGACGGGCCGCAGCGCGGTGCCCTTGACCCACTCCAGGACCGGGTCCGGGCCGGGGAGCAGGGTGCGGTAGGTGGTCTCCCAGACGTCGGGGAGGCAGCCCACGGCGGCCAGGGCGTCGAGGTAGCGCTCGGGCGGGTGGACGCCGGCGCGCACGGTGCCGGTGCCTCCGGCGTCGGTGTTTCCGGCGCCGTTGTCTGCGGTGCCTCCGGTGCCGGTGCCGAGGAGGTCGCGCCAGCGCGGGCTGTGGCACAGGTCGGCGAGCAGGGTGTGGCTGGGGGCGTCGAAGTTCCCGGGGACCTGGAAGGCCACCGCTCCGCCCGGGCGCACCGCGGCGGCCCACCGCGGGATCAGGTCGAGGTGGCCGTCGATCCACTGCAGGGTGGCGTTGGAGACGATGAGGTCGGGCCGGGCGGGAGCCGGGTCGTACGCGCGGGCGTCGGCGAGCAGGTACTCGGCGGTGGGTTCGCCCTCGGCGCGGGCGGTGGCGAGCATCGCGGCGGAGCTGTCGATGCCGGTGATCCGGGCCCGCGGCCAGCGTTCGCGCAGGACGGCGGTGGAGTTGCCGGGGCCGCAGCCGATGTCGAGGACGACGGTGTCGGCCCTGTCCGGGAGTGCGGGAACGCGGGCGATCAGTTCGCGCAGCGGGCGGGTGCGTTCGTCGGCGAAGCGCAGGTACTGCGCCGGGTCCCAGGCCGGGGTGGTCATGGTTCACCTCACGGGTATCTCGACGTCAAGATATCTTTCGACAGCCTCATCGCCACTTTTCTCGATGTCAAGAGACTTCACATCGACACATCCACCGATACACTGATCGTCATGGAGGACGAGGTCGACAGGCTGGTCGCAGCGTGGCGTCGGGAGCGCCCCGACCTCGACGTGGAACCGCTCGAAGTGCTCAGCCGGGTCAGCCGACTCGCCCGGCACCTGGACCGCGCCCGCCGCACCGCCTTCGCCGAGCACGGCCTGGAGCCCTGGGAGTTCGACGTCCTCACCGCCCTGCGGAGGGCCGGCTCCCCGTACCAGCTCTCCCCCGGCCAGCTGCTCACCCAGACCCTGGTCACCTCCGGCACCATGACCAACCGGATCGACCGTCTCACCGGCAAGGGCCTGGTCAAGCGCCTGCCCGACCCGGACGACCGACGCGGCGTCCTGGTCCGGCTGACCGACGACGGCCGGGACCGCGCCGACCAGGCGCTGGCCGGACTGCTCGCGCACGAGCGCGAACTCCTGGCCCAGCTCAGCTCCGACCAACAGGGCGAACTCGCCGCCCTGCTGCGGCTGCTGGTCGCACCGTTCGACAACATCCCGGGCTGAGCCCCGCCGCACCGCTGCCACGCCGCTGCCACGCCGCCGCTTGGTCGGCCCCCGGCTGCGGGGCGTCAGCTGGTGGAGGCGACGGACGGCGGTGGGGCCGGTTCGGCCGGGCTGATCCCGGCCCGGCGGGCGACCGCGACGGCGGCCAGCGTGGAGTGCACCCCGAGCTTTCCGAGCACGTTCTGCATGTGGGTGCGGACGGTGTGCGGCGACAGGTACAGCCGCTCGGCGACGGCCTGCCGGCCCAGGCCGGCGACCATGCAGCGCAGGATCTGCTTCTCCCGCGGCGTGAGGGTGTCGACCAGGCGCTCACTCTCGGTGCGGTCCCGCCGGGCGGTGGTGAGCTCGCGGATCACCCCGGTGAGCAGCGCGGGCGGCACGTGCGTCTCGTCCCGCAGCACGCCCCGGACCACCGCCAGCAGCCGGGCCAGCGAACTCTCCTTCGCCACCCAGCCGGTGGCGCCCGCGTGCAGCGCCCGGACCGCCCGGCGGGGGTCGTCGGCGGCGGCCAGCACGACGACGCGCAGGCCCGGGTGGGCGCGGCGCAGTCGGCCGAGCAGCGTGATGCCGTCGGGGGGCGGGGAGACGGCGCCGAGTTGGTCGCCGCGCGGGTGGTCGGCGCGCAGCTGGTCGCCGCGCTGCTGCTCGGCACGTGGCTGCTCGGCTCGCGGTTGATCGCCACGTAGCTGGTCCCCCCGCAGGTGGGCCCCGCGCGGGTGGTTCCCGCGCTGCTGTTCGGCGCGCGGTTGCTCGGGGCGCAGCTGCTCCGGGCGCAGCTGCTCCGGGCCCGGGTGGTCCGACGGACGGGCGGCGGTCGCCTGGGCCGCGGGCCGGTGGGGCGACGCCACGGCCGGAACCGGGTGGCGGCGGGCCTCCTCGGCCCGGTCGGCGCCACTGCGCGCCCGCGAGCCCGCGGCCTCGGCTCCCAGGTCCGCGTCGATCAGCACCACGTCGTAGGCCCGGCCTTCGGCGGCCGCCCGCTCCAGCGCCCGTTCGGCGGCGGCCGCGCTGCCGGCCGCGCCCACCTCCACGTCCGGCTCGGCGGCGAGGGCCGCGGCCAGCGCCTCGGCGAAGATCCGGTGGTCGTCGACCACCAGGACCCGGATCCGCCCCATCGTCACTCCCCCTGCCCTGCTCAGAGCGCCCGAGCCCGGGAACGGGGACCGGTCCGGCGGCCGTGCTCCGGACCCGCCGCTCCGCCCGCCCACCGGTCGGTCGGCCGGGCCGCAAGGGCGCCGGCCCCCACCGGTACCGGACTCAGCGTACGGGCCGGGAAACCCCCGTCGTGGTGGTTTGGTGAAGTTCCGCCAGCAGGCGCCGGCACGGCCGGGGCAGGCCCAGTGGCAAGCCCCGTGGCCGGGCCGGTGGCAGGGCCCGGTGGCCGGACCCGTGCGGGCGGGCGGCCCCGGGCGCCGTCCGCGCCCCGGGCCGCCGCGCCCCGCCCGCCGTCAGCCGGCGTTCTTCTCCAGGGTGAACTTCCAGGCGTCGGCCACGATGTCGTCCAGGTTCGGGCGCCGCGGCGTCCAGCCCAGCGCCTGGTGGGCGCGCTCCGCGGAGGCCACCAGCACGGCCGGGTCGCCGGCCCGGCGACCGGCCACCTGCACCGGGATCTCCCGGCCGGTGACCCGCTTGACCGACTCGATCACCTCGCGCACCGAGAAGCCGCTGCCGTTGCCCAGGTTGCAGATCAGGTGCTCGCCCGGCTTGGCCGCGTCCAGCGCCAGCAGGTGCGCCTCGGCCAGGTCCGCGACGTGGATGTAGTCCCGGATGCAGGTGCCGTCCGGGGTGGGGTAGTCGTCGCCGTACACCGCGATGTGCGGGCGCTGCCCCAGCGCGGCCTGGAAGACCAGCGGGATCAGGTGCGACTCCGGGTCGTGGCGCTCGCCGTAGGCGCCGTACGCGCCGGCCACGTTGAAGTAGCGCAGCGACACGGCGGCCAGCCCGTGGGCGACGGCCTCGCTGGTGATCAGGTGGTCCACGGCGAGCTTGGTGGCGCCGTAGGTGTTGGTCGGCGCGGTCCGGGCGGTCTCGGCGATCGGCACCGCCTCGGGCTCGCCGTAGGTGGCGGCGGTGGAGGAGAACACCAGCTTGCGCACGCCGGCCGCGCGCATCGCGCTGATCAGCTCCAGCGAACCGGCCACGTTGTTGCGCCAGTACTTCTCCGGGTCCACGACGGACTCGCCGACCTGCGAGGAGGCGGCGAAGTGCAACACCCCGTCGAAGGAGCCGTCCAGCACCTTCCCGGCCTCCTGGATCCGGCCCTCGACGAACTCGGCACCGGTCGGCACGCCCTCGCGGAAGCCGGTCGAGAGGTCGTCCAGGACGGTCACCTGGTGCCCCGCCTCCAGCAGGTGGGCGGCCACCACACTGCCGACGTAACCGGCGCCACCCGTGACCAGGTACTTACTCATGATGGGACCCCTCCAGCGGGCGATGGCCCGCCCGGTCGGCGGCCCATCGGTGGATGCGTACGACTGCGCTCAATTGTCCCTGCTCGGTGAGGTGCTCCCGACCACCGGGGCGGTCGCTCCCGGGCTTCCTCAGCCGGCCCTCTGCGGCTGTGCCCGTCCCCGCCGCGTCGGCCGCCGCCCCCGCCCGCTGTCCCCGGCCGCTGCCCCGGCCGCTGCCCGGGCCGCTGCCCCGTCCGCTGCCCCGGCCAACCGCCCCTCGGCCGCCGCCCTCGGTCACCTCCTCGGCTGCCGTCCCCGGCTGCCGTCCCGGGCCGTCCTCCTCAACCGCCGGCCATCCGCTCCAGCAGGCCGGTGCGCGCCGCCACTGCGGCCGCCTCCAGCCGGGTGCGGGCGCCCAGCTTCATCAGCACCCGCTGGACGTGGGTACGCGCGGTGCTCGCGGCGATCCGCATCCCGGCGGCGATCGCCGCGGTGTCCTCGCCGTCCGCGATCCGGGCCAGCACCTGCACCTCACGCCGGGTCAGCAGCCGCAGCAGCCGGACCGCCTCGTCGTCCGGTTCGGCCACCGGGCGCAGCAGTTGGTCGAAGGCCCCGCGCAGGACGTCCACGGCCACCGCCGCCTCACCGGCACGAACCCGTCCGATCGCCCGCTCGACCACTTCGATCCGCTCGTCGCTGGGCACGTACCCGGCCGCCCCGGCCGCGAACGCCCCGGCCACCCCGCGCAGTTCGCCGACCGGCCCGAGCACGATCACGGCCACCTCGGGGCGCTCCCGGCGGATCCGGCGCAACCCCTCGAAGGCCCCCGGCTCCCCCGGCGCGGCCACGCCCAGCAGGCACACCTCCGGCCGCCGCCCGACCACCAGCTCGGCGGCGACGCCCGCCGGGGAACCGACCGCGAGCACCCGGTGGCCACGCAGCTGGAGCGCGGTGGCCAGCGCCTCGGCCAGCAGCCGGTGGTCGTCGACCACCACGAGTCGAACGCCCATGACGCCCTCCCGGTCGGGGTCCGGCTCGCGCCCGCGCCCGTCGGGCGGGCGGCCGATGACGCCCCATCACAGCGCATTCCACACCCGGCCCGCTAGGCCACCGCGTGTCGGCCGGCACCGGGCGGGCCCGGGCGGATCCGGATGGATCGGGCGGGTTCGGGCGGGTTCGTGCGGATCGGCCCCGGACACAGCGAAAGACCCTCGCCGAGAGGCGAGGGTCTTTCAGTGGAGCCCCCATGCGGAATCGAACCGCAGACCTTCTCCTTACCATGGAGACGCTCTACCGACTGAGCTATAGGGGCTTGCCGGGCTTTTCGCCGGGCCGGTCGAACAAGGAAGACATTACACGGCCGTCGGCCCGGAAGGGAAATCGGCTGCCGCCCGGCGCTCGTCGGCCCTCCGACCGCGCCCCCGGCCGCACCACGGACCACCCGGACCGCACTCACGGACCGCCCCTGACCCGCCTCCGGCCGATCAGCCTTCGGCGTGCACTGCGTCGAACTCCTCACGGGCCTCCAGCATCTGCCGGGCGCGCCGCTCCGTCCAGCGACCGATCGGGGAGACCAGCTCGGCCAGCTCCCGGCCGAGCGGCAGCAGGTCGTAGACCACCCGCGGCGGCGTCTCCGGGAAGACGGTGCGCAGCACCAGGCCGTCGCGCTCCAGGGTGCGCAGCGACTGGGTGAGCATCTTGCGGCTGACACCGCCGATCCCGCGCTGCAGTTCGGAGAAGCGCTGCGGCCCGCAGGCCGAGAGGCTCATCAGGATCAGCAGCGACCACTTGTCGGCGAGCTCGGCGAACATCTCGCGGCTCGGACAGAGCTGGGCGAAGACGTTGAGTTCCTGATCCTGCTCCTGGCCCTGTTCGCACTCCTCCCGCCCCCGCTCGTGCGCGGGCTCGCGCCCGTCCCGCTGCCGCTCGTGCTCCTGCCGCCCCCGGCCCGGCCCGCGGTCCTGCTGCTGCGGCTCCTGGTACCGCCCGGCGGGGGTGCGGGTCGTGTCCTCGGTCGTCATACGGACCAGGGTAGTCCTTCGGTCTCGAATCCATCCTTGGTAACCAACAGAGACCTGGTCTATATTGGTGACCGCCAACCGGGCCGGACGCCCGCAGGTTCCGCCCTGCCCGGCCCGTCCCCGCCACTTCCATCCGGCTCACCGCCGTCCCGTACAGGAGCGCCCGCATGACCGCCATCCGCCCCACCGTCGCGATCGCCTACCACTCCGGCTACGGCCACACCGCCGTGATCGCCGAGGCCGTCGCCCGCGGCGCCGCCGACGCCGGCGCCGAGGTCATCTCGATCGCCGTCGACACCATCACCGACGAGCAGTGGGCCCAGCTGGACGCCGCCGACGCGATCGTCTTCGGCTCCCCCACCTACATGGGCACCGCCTCCGGCGCCTTCCACGTCTTCGCGGAGGCCAGCAGCAAGCGCTGGTTCGCCGACGCCTGGAAGGACAAGGTCGCGGCCGGCTTCACCAACTCCGCCTCCAAGAGCGGCGACAAGGCCGGCACCCTGGGCTTCTTCCAGACCCTCGCCGCCCAGCACGGCATGAACTGGGTCAACCTCGGCCTCAAGCCCGGCTGGAACGCCACCACCGCCAGCGAGAACGACATCAACCGCCTCGGCTTCTTCAACGGCGCCGCCGCCTCCACGCCGGCCGACGCCGGCGCCGAGGCCGTCCACAAGGCCGACATCGCGACCGCCGAGCACCTCGGCGGACGCGTCGCCCAGCACACCGCCGTCGTGCTCGCCGGCCGCGCCGCCCTGGCCGGCTGACCGGTCGACCCACCGGCCCAGCCGGCTCGCTGCCCTGGCCGGCTCGCCGGCCTGGCCGACTGACCGGTCGACCCGCCGGCCTCGCCGGCCGGCCTCCCGGGTGCGCCTACGCCGCCGGATCCGCCCCCAGAACGGGCGCCCGGCGGCGTCCGCCGTCCACCGCGGCCAGCTCGGCCCCCGTGGTCTCGGGCAGCAGCCGCAGACACGCCAGGGCCAGCACGCCCAACCCCGCCACGTACCAACCCACCGGCTGCGCCGTCCCGTACGCCGCCGTCAACCTGGTCGCCACCAGCGGCGTCGTCGCACCGCCGACCACCCCGCCCAGGTTGTACGTCAGCGCGGCGCCCGTGTAGCGCACCCGGGTCGGGAACAGCTCCGGCAGTAACGCCGCCAGCGGCCCGAACATGCAGCCCAGCACCACCATCGCCCCCGCCAGCCCGACGAACACCAGCGGCCGCCGCGTCGTCTCCAACAGCGGGAACACCACCGGCGACCAGCCCGCCGCCAGCCACGTCGCCCACCGCAACGTCCGCCGCCGGCCCCAACGGTCACTGCGCGAGGCGCTCAGCCACACCATGGCCGCCATCCCCGCCGCACCGACCAGCAGCATCGACAGCACCACCGTGCTCGCCAGCCCGAGACCGGACGTCGCGTACGCCAGCGCGTACGTCGTGGTCAGGTAGAACAACGCGTACCCCACGGTGATCGCGCCACCGCCCGCCAGCACCGGCCGCCAGTGCTCGCGCACCACCTCCACCACCGGCGGCCGCTCCCCGCGCCCGGCCGCCCGGAACAACGGCGACTCCTCCAACCGCAGCCGCACGAACAGCCCCACCGCCACCAGCACCAGCGAGGCCACGAACGGCACCCGCCAGCCCCACTCCCGGAACGCGCGCCCGTCCAAGCCGAGTTGGAGCGCCAGGAACACCCCGTTCGCCAGCACGAACCCGCCCGTCGGCCCCAGCTGCAGGAACCCCCCGTACCGCCCCCGCCGCTCCGCCGGCGCGTTCTCCGCGATCAGCAGCGCCGCCCCACCCCACTCCCCGCCCAGGCCGACGCCCTGGCACACCCGCAACACCACCAGCAGCGCCGGCGACCACCACCCCCACGCCGCGAACCCCGGCAGCAACCCCACCGCCGCCGTCGCCAACCCCATCGACAGCAACGACACCACCAGCGTCGCCTTCCGCCCCACCCGGTCACCGAAGTGCCCGAACACCACCGCCCCCAACGGCCGTGCCAGGAACGCCACCGCGTACACCGAGAACGCCGCCAACAACGCGCCCACCGTGCCGAGCCCGGGGAAGAACACCGGCCCGAACACCAGCGCGGCCGCCGTCCCGTACAGGAAGAAGTCGTAGAACTCGATCGCCGTCCCGATCAGCGCCGCAGCCGCCGCCCGCCGCAACTGCCCTACCCGCCAAGCACCCTCCGCATCCATACCACCACCCTCGCCAGGCCTCGACGTCGCCCACCAGCCGCCACCCGAGTGACCCGGGCGCACACCACGCGGCCCACGCCGGGACGCCACTCCCCGCTCCCCGCGACCCGGGCACCCCCGGCCGACACACGTCCGCGAGGACACCGGGCACCCCGGCGCCCTCGCGGCCCCGATGCCCTTCCCGCTACCGCGCGTACGGGTTGTCCTCCGGCGGCACCGGCGGCTGGTACGACGGCGGCGGCGCCATCGGCTGCTGCGCAGGCACCGGCGGAACGACGACGTCCCCGGACGGCCCCGCAGACACCCGCCGCCGCCGCAACACCGCGAACACCGCACCGGCGACCACCACCAGCCCGGCCACCACCCCGGCCACGACCGGCAGCGCACCGCCGCCACCCGACCCGGCCGACGCACCGGCCGTCGGCTGCGCGGACGGGGCGCCGACAGCCACCTCGCTCGGGGTCGCGGCAGGGCTCGGCACCGACGACGCGGGAGCGGAGGCGGACGGGGTCGTCGCAGATGGTGCCGCCGCTGCCGGAACCGGGGAAACGTCTGCAGGACCCGGATCGCCCGGGTCCGTCAGTGCAACTCGTGGCCGTACCGCGCCATAACCGCTGATGTTGTTGCGCATGGAGCCGTCATGCGGCTTGCCCGCCGTATTGATGAGGACTCGCAAGACCTGGTTCGCCGTCCAGTCCTTGTGCACCGACCAGACCAGCGCCGCCGACGCGGACACCAATGCGGCAGCGTCCGATGTGCCGTGGCTCTGGCAGTACTCCGTATCAGCAGTACAGGCCGCGACGATGTCCATTCCAGGTGCCACCAGGGCGACTTGCGGGCCCTGTTCGGATTCCGCAGTCACCACTACGTCGCGATCAACTGCCCCAACGCCGACAACGTTGGGCAGACCACCCGGATAAGAGACCGGATTGCCGGATTGCGCCTCGTTCCCCACGCTCGCAACGACCAGAGATCCCTTCGCCCGCGCCCCGGCCAGGATCCGATTCAGCTTTTCCACGTCGGCCGATGAGAAGAGCGCCGCATCCATGCCCTGCGAGATGTTGATGACTTTGGCCCCCTGGTCGACGGCATAGTCGACCGCCTGCCCGATCTGGTTCAGGAAATCCGAAGGGAGAGCTGCCGAGACAGACCCGTTGTTGATCTTCAGCGGTAGAACCTTGGCCCCAGGAGCGAGGCCGTAAGCACCTGTCCCGCCGACGCTCCTGCCGGTCCCGGCAATGAGGCTCGCCATCTCGGTACCGTGCCCATCGGCGTAGGTCCCTACGCCACCGGAGCTGCCACTGAAGTCCTTCCCCGGCAGGAATTGCCCGGCGAGATCGGGATGGTCCAGCTTGAAGCCACCATCAATGACCGCGACGGTGATTCCCTGCCCCTTGGTGACCTTCCACATCTCCGGTGCGTGCATGGCATCCAGATGCCACTGCTTTTCTCGAATCGACCCGTCCGCAGCCGCCGGCGCTGCAATCGGGCCGACTACGAGTCCCGCCGCCAGAAACGCCGCAGCAGCACGCCAACGCACTCGCGCACCCGTCCGCCCCATCACAACTCCTCGTCGGTCTATCGATTGGCCGGGAAGGCCTTGCCCGAACAGGTCTGCCCGGCCACTGGACGAGCCCAGTGGCCGGGCAGACGTTGCCGCACTACTCAATCACGTCGGGGTTGCTCTCCGGCGTACCGTTGGTCCAGGTTTCCTCGTCCTCGTGGAGGTAGTCCGCGCGGTTGCGACGGTTGCGTTCGGTCCGACCGCCGTGACCCGACACTCCGGGGGCCATCATGCCGTTCTGTCCCGAACGGGCGCCGCCCTCGGCGGCTTCCGCTGCGGCCGCCCGGTTGCGCAGACCCGTGCCGCCCGGCGTGAACTCGCCACCCGCGGCAGGACCCTTGCGACCGCCGACCGCACCACCCGGCGTGAAAGCCAGGCCCCGGCCACGCGAGCTGCCGCCCGCGCCCACGACACCGTGACCACCACCGATACCGGGGTTCATGCCCATGCCCCCGCCCATGGGCGACCCGGGCCGACCGCCAGCGGTCGGCCCGGCCTCTCGGCCGAAGACCGTTCCGCTGGGCAGCCCCGGGGTGCCGGACTTGCCGGGCACGTTGCCGCCGCCGAACGGGACCGGACGGGCGGGAATCGAACCGCCACCGGTGCCCTTGGTCGGGATGGAACCACCGGGCCCGAACGGGAAGCCTGTGACCGGCCCACCGCCCGGCAGGACGCCAGGGCCACCGCCGGGTCCACTCGGGTAGGTCGGACCGCCGCCCGGCAGCAGGGGGCCGGTGCCAGGGGTGGTCGGAACAGTCTGGTCCGGGAGAGTCGGCAGGCTGTTGAGATCAGTGCCCGGGTGGTTCACCGGATCCGATGGATGGGACGGCGGGACCGATGAGCCCGGGTCCTGCGGCGCCGACGGCAGTTGCCCCCCACCGTGCGGAGGAGTCGTCCCGGTGTGGCCCGGGTTGGAAGGGCTGTGCCAGTTGGTTCCCGGGTCTCGGGGCGTCACCGAGCCTCCGCCGTCACCTACGGACGAGCCGTGACTTCCCGCTGCACCGCCACCATCCGAGCGAGCGGCCCGCACGGAACCGCCGTAGCCACCGCCGCTCCCTCCGTCCCGCTGAATCGCCGTGGAATCGTTCTGGTTCGACGGCGCGGGCGTTCCCGGCAACGCGATGTCGCCGAGCCCGTTCAGCTTCGTGGTCGCCGCGGCGTAGGCCTGCCCCAGTTTCTCCATCTGGTGGATGGCTTCCTGGTGCGCGTCGTAGAGCTCCTTCGTCCCGGCCATCGCCTCGGTCTCCGAAACCCAGTTGTCCGCACCGCGCTTGCGCTTCATCGCCGCGTCGATGTCGGCCGTGGAGGGCCCGTTCGGATTCCAACCGACCGACTGCAGCTGGGTGATCACCGCAGGATCGGGGGCTCCCTGGGACTTCCGCCCGTTCACCCACTTGAGGGCGTCCGGCGGCACCGGCGGCACGGCGGCCTTGGCGGTGCTGAGGGCCTCACCGGCCTGGTGCATCGCGTCGCCCGCGCCCGCGGAGTAGGTGCCCAGCTTCTCGGCGGACTGCTGCAGGTTGTTGGCCCAGGTCTTGAAGTTCTCCGCAGCCTGTCCTTCCCAGGTGACCTGGGAGAGGTGCGCCTTGAGCGCCCCGCTCAGTTCCGCCAGCACGCGGCCGGCTGCTTGCAGCTTGGTGCCGCGGCTCAGCACCGAGGCCGGATCGGTGTCCTCGACCATGCCCTTGAGCACGGCATGGTCCATGCCTTCAAAGTTCGATTCGGTTGCCACTACCTACACCCCGTTCCCCGTGAACCCTTTCCATCGACCGCCGTCACAGGTCGTTCTTGCCGGCAGGTCCGGTCGTCCCCGTCACGCCCGAGCTCTTCGCGACCGCGTTCTGATCGGCGGTCGCCTGGTCCTCGTTGGTCCGGTAGTTGCCCTCCGTGCTCGTCACGGCCTTCTTCATCGCCTCGATCTGCGACAGGAAGTCCTTGTGCAGCTTGACGAGTTGGGTGTGGACCTTGTCGTAGGTGCTGGAGAGGGTGACCGCTTCCACGAACTGGTGCGCGGATCCCCCGCTCACGAAGCTTCCCTGGGACAGCTTCTGCTCCTCGAGCTTGTACGGCGCGGCCGGTGATCCGTCCATCGCGGCGAGAAGTGCCTCGATCTTGGTGGCGAAGGTGGTGAGCGTGTCCAGCTCCACCTTGACGTCGTGCTTGCCGAAGGCGGCGACCAGCGCGTTGGCGTCCCCGTACGTCTGCGACTCGCTGATCGTGGGGCCGTACATCTTCGGGTTGGTGGGCAGCACGTACGGTTTGGCGTCAGTGGGCGAAGGTGCGGGGCCCGTTCCCGCGGGATTCGTCGGGTTGGTGGTCGTCACCGGCTTGCCGTCATCTGCCACAGCAGTTCACCTCTCCCCCGTACGGCAGGGCGCTCCGGGCAATGCCCGGGTGCTTCCCGCCGCTACGCACCGTCAACTTCTCGGTCTTGCCGTCCTGGTCGGTGTGACCGCCCGTCCTGGGGCGGTTTTCCCCTCCGTCATCGTAGCCACCGCCCCTGTCGGCCCGGCAGGGCCCTTGGCCCGCCCGGGCGCGATCGGTACGAACCTGACACGTGGCGGCGGCCGTCGGGTGCCTCGGTAGACTGGTCCGGTACGCCCCATCTGCCGCGCAATGTCGCACAGCAGCGACCCGAGGCCGCAGAACGGACGTGACCGCATGAGCTCCTCCCTGGCCACCTCCTGGTGGGCCCGCGCCGTGCGCCCTGCCCGGCCGCCGGTGCCGTGGGTGTTGATGGTCCGTGCGGCGCTCGGCATGGGGGTGCCGCTGGCGGTCGGTCTGCTGACGCACCGCATGGATCTGGCGGTGTTCGCGGGGCTCGGTGCCATGCACGCCACGATGAACGACCGGGTCGAGCCGGTTCGGCGGCGGATCGGCCGGATCGCGACGGCCGTGTCGGCTTCCGCGCTCGGCATGCTCATCGGTTCGGCGTTGCAGCACGCCCAGGTGGGTGCGGGCGTGCTGGGCGGGGCGCTGACGCTCGTCGGTTTCGTGTCCGGGGCGGTGAGCGCGACCGGTCCGCGCGGGTCGGCGGCGGGGATGCTGCTGCTGGTGTCGGCGGCGCTGGGTGGCGGGATGCCGCTGCCGCACCCGTGGTGGGCGGCGGCGGCGATGATGCCGGCGGGCGCGGGGCTGGTGGTCGTCCTCGGGCTGCCGGTGGGGGCCGGTCACCGCTCGGGGGCGGATCCCCGCCGCCGTGCGCTGGCCGCCGTCTACGAGGCGCTCGGCCGCACCCTCGCGGACCTGGGCACTCCCCGGGGTGCCGGATCGCGCCGGGTGCTGACCGCCCGGCTGAACCAGTTCCAGGACCTCGGGCCCAACCCGCCCGGCGGCAGCGGTCTCCACCGCGCGTACGAGGCGGCTCTGGCCGCCACCGAGGCCGCGACCGGTCTGCTGTGGGCCTGGCGCCCCGTCCCGCCGGAGGTGGCCGCGGTGCCCGGGCGGTTGGCGGCGGCGGTGCGGCAGGGCGGCGGCGAGGTGGTGGTGCCCCGGTGGCGGCCGGACACCCCGGCGCGGCAGGCCCTGGACGTGGCGCTGCGCGCGGCCGCGGACGTCGTGGCGGGGCGGGAGGCGGACCTCGGGACGGCTCCCCCGCCTCCGCCCGACCCGTGGCGGTTGCGGGCGCGGCTGTGGTCGCGTCCCTCGGTCCGGTACGGGCTGCGGGTCGCGCTGTGCATCGCCGTCGGTGCGGCGGTCACCGCCCACTACCCGCTCAGCAAGGGCTACTGGGTGCCCATGACGATCGCCTTCGTGCTGAAGCCGGATCTCGGCTCGGTGTTCCTGCGCGCGGTGAGCCGGGCGGTCGGCACGGTGGTGGGCGTGGTCGTCACGGCGGCGCTGCTGTCGCTCACCACCGGGCCGTGGGCGCTGCTCGCGGTGGCCGCGCTGTGCGTCGCCCTGCTGCCGTACGCCACCGCCGCTCACTACGGGCTGAACACCGTGGTGATGACCCCGATGGCGCTGCTGCTGCTCCAACTCGGCGGGCAGCGCAGTGACGTGGAGTTCTGGCCCCGGGTGCTGGACTCGGTCCTCGCGAGTGCGGTGGTGCTGCTGTTCGGCTACCTGCTGTGGCCGGAACGCCCGCGGCACCGCATCGAGCCGCGCCTGGTGGCCGCGACCAGCGCCCTGCGGGCCTATCTCGACGCGGTGACCGGACAGGGCTCCGGAGGGGTCTGGCTGCGCCGCACCGCCTACCGCTCGCTGGCGGACGCCCGTCAGGAGGTGCGGCAGGGGCTGGCGGAACCGCCGCCCACCGGGCGGCTGGCCGAGCAGTGGCTGCCGGCGACCGCCGCGTTGGAGCGGCTGGCCGGGGCGGTGGCGGCCTTCGCCGCGCAGGTGCGGTACGGCGGCCGGGTGCCCGATCCGGAGGAGACCGACCGGGTGCGCCGGGCGCTGGACGAACTGGCGGCCGCGGCCCGGGAGCACCGCCCGCCGACGGGGCCGACGGCCCGTCCGACGGCGCCGCACGACCCGGCGCTCAGCGCGCTGGGCCGTGCGGCGGACGAGTTGGAGAGCCTGCTGGGCAGGGAGTGACCCAGGCCCGTACCGGCCCGGCAAGGAGCGCCTCAGACCTGTTCGGCCAGCTCCAGCCAGGTCATCTCCAGCTCCTCCTTCTCCTCCCGGACGGCGCGCAGCTGCCCGTCCAGCTCCGCGACCTTGGAGAAGTCGGCGGCGTGCTCGGCGAGTTGGGCGTGCAGCTTGGACTCCTTCTCGTCGAGCTTGGCGATCTGCCGCTCCAGCTTCTGCATCTCCTTCTTCGCCGCCCGCAGGTCCCCGCCGGACAGTCCGGGGGCGGCGCCGGCCTCGGCATCCGGGGCGGGGGCGGCGGCAGCGGGGGTCGCGGCGGCTGCGGCCGCCATCCGGGCCCGCCGCTCCAGGTACTCGTCGACGCCGCCCGGCAGCATCCGCATCTTCCTGTCGCCGAGCAGCGCGTGCACCACGTCCGTGGTCCGCTCGATGAAGAACCGGTCGTGGCTGATGACGATCATCGAGCCGGGCCAGCCGTCGAGGAGGTCCTCCAGCTGGTTGAGCGTCTCGATGTCCAGGTCGTTGGTGGGCTCGTCGAGGAACAGCACGTTGGGCTCGTCCATGAGCAGCCGCAGCAGTTGCAGCCGCCGCCGCTCGCCGCCGGACAGGTCGCCGACCGGCGTCCACTGCTTGTCCTTGCCGAAGCCGAACTGCTCGCAGAGCTGACCGGCGCTCATCTCCCGGCCCTTGCCGAGGTCGACCCGGGAGCGGACCTGCTCGACGGCCTGCAGCACCCGGGTGGCCGGGTCCAGCTCGGCGACCTCCTGGGACAGGTAGGCGAGCCGCACGGTCTTGCCGACCTTGATCACCCCGGAGGCCGGCTGCACGTCGCCCTCGGAGGCGTACGCGTCGCGCAGGGCGCGCAGCAGCGAGGTCTTGCCGGCGCCGTTGACGCCGAGCAGGCCGATCCGGTCGCCGGGGCCGAGCTGCCAGGTGAGGTTCTCCAGCAGCAGCTTGGGGCCGGCCTTGACGGTGACGTTCTCCAGGTCGAAGACGGTCTTGCCGAGGCGGGCGTTGGCGAACTTCCTCAGCTCGCTCTTGTCGCGCGGCTCCGGCACGTCCGCGATCAGGGCGTTGGCGGCCTCGATCCGGTAGCGCGGCTTGGAGGTGCGGGCGGGGGCGCCGCGGCGGAGCCAGGCGAGTTCCTTGCGGGCGAGGTTCTGGCGCTTCTGCTCCTCGACGGCCTCGATCCGGGAGCGCTCGGCGCGGGCGAAGACGTAGTCGGAGTAGCCGCCCTCGTACTCGTGCACCTCGCCGTTCTGGACGTCCCACATCCGGGTGCAGACCTGGTCGAGGAACCAGCGGTCGTGGGTGACGCAGACGAGTGCCGAGCGGCGCTTCTGCAGGTGCTGGGCGAGCCAGTTGATGCCCTCGACGTCGAGGTGGTTGGTGGGCTCGTCCAGGACGATCAGGTCGGGCGAGCCGAGCAGCAGCTTGGCGAGGGCGATGCGGCGCCGCTCGCCGCCGGAGAGCGGGCCGATGACGGTGTCGAGGCCGTCGGTGAAGCCGGGCAGGTCGAGGCCGCCGAAGAGGCCCTCGATGATGTCGCGGATGCGGGCGTCGCCGAGCCACTCGTGGTCGGCGCGGTCGGCGATGACCTCGTGCCGGATGGTGGCCGTGGGGTCGAGCGAGTCGTGCTGGGTGAGGACGGCCAGCTGGAGGCCGCCGTTCCAGGTGATCCGGCCGCCGTCGGGCTCCTCCAGCTTGGCGAGCATCCGGATCAGGGTGGTCTTGCCGTCGCCGTTGCGGCCGACGACGCCGATCCGGTCGCCCTCGCTCACGCCCAGGCTGACCGCGTCCAGCAGGGCGCGGGTGCCGTAGACCTTCGTGACGGACTCGATGGTGGCGAGGTTGACGGCCACGTGTGCTGCGCTCCTGGGTTCGGCGGTTGCGGGGTGGGGGCTGGGCCCGCCCCCGTCTCGGGGGCACCCCGGTCACCCCAGCCTAATGGGCTGGAGGTGACCCGAACGACGGACTCAGAGCGCCGATGCCCCCGGTACCGGCCCGTACAACGACGGGCTCAGAGCGCCGACGCCCCCGGTACCGGCCCGTACAACGACGGACTCACAGCACCGACGCCCCCGGTACCGGCCCGTACGTGGCGTGCGCGGTGCGGCAGGTGCCGGAGGCGCGCAGCGCCTCGGCGACGGCGGCGGCCGCGTCGGCGTCCTTGGCCAGGAACGCGCAGGTCGGCCCCGAGCCGGAGACCAGGGCGCCGAGCGCTCCCGCTTCGGTGCCGGCCCGCAGGGTGGCCGCCAGCGAGGGACGCAGCGACAGCGCGGCGGGCTGCAGGTCGTTGGCGAGCGCGGCGGCGAGGGCGACGGCGTCGCCCTGGGCGAGCGCGGCGAGCAGGGCCGGGTCGGCGTCGGGGGTGGGGACGTCGGTGTCGCCGGAGCCGGTGCCGGCCTCCTCGCGCAGCCGGTCGCACTCGCGGAAGACGGCGGGGGTGGACAGGCCGCCGTCGGCGACCGCGAAGACCCAGTGGAAGGTGCCGGAGACGGCGAGCGGCTCCAGGATCTCGCCGCGGCCGCGGCCCAGCGCGACGCCGCCGACCAGGGCGAACGGCACGTCGGAGCCCAGTTCGGCGGCCAGTTCCAGCAGCGTCCCGACGGGGGTGTCCAGCTTCCACAGCGCGTCGCACGCGACCAGCGCGGCGGCGCCGTCGGCGCTTCCGCCGGCCATGCCGCCGGCGACCGGGATGGCCTTGGCGATGTGCAGGTGCACCGCGGGGTCGGCGATCCCGTGGTGGGCGGCGAGCAGCCGGGCCGCGCGGGCGGCGAGGTTGCTGTCGTCCAGCGGCACGGCTTCGGCGTCCGGCCCGGAGCAGGACAGCGTGATGCCGTCGGACGACTCGCTCGCCGTGACCTCGTCGCCGAGCGCGACGGCGAAGAAGACGTTGGCCAGGTCGTGGAAGCCGTCGGCGCGCAGTCCGCCGACCCCGAGCTGGACGTTGACCTTGGCCGGCACCCGTACGGTGATCACACGATGTCCTTGGGCTTGTGCTCGGCGATCGCGGCGAACTGCTCCACCGTCAGCATCTCGCCGCGCAGCTTGTGGTCGATCCCGGCGGCGGCGAGCGCCTGCTCCGCCCCGGCGGCGGAGCCGGCCCAGCCGGCCAGGGCGGCGCGCAGGGTCTTGCGCCGCTGGGCGAAGGCGGCGTCGACGACCGCGAACACCTCCTCGCGGCTGGCGGTGGTCCTCGGCGGCTCGCGGCGGATCAGCGAGACCAGCCCGGAGTCGACGTTGGGGGCGGGCCAGAACACGTTGCGCCCGATCGCCCCGGCCCGCTTCACGTCCGCGTACCAGTTGGCCTTGACCGACGGGACGCCGTACACCTTGTTGCCGGGCTTGGCGGCGAGCCGGTCGGCGACCTCGCTCTGCACCATGACCAGGGTCCGCTCGATGCTGGGGAAGGTCGCCAGCATGTGCAGCAGGACGGGCACGGCGACGTTGTACGGCAGGTTGGCGACGAGTGCGGTGGGCGCCGGCCCGGGCAGCTCGGTGACCTCCATGGCGTCGCTGAGGACCAGGTCGAAGGAGTCCGCACGACCGGGCATCCGGGCTGCGACGGTGTCCGGCAGGTGCCGGGCCAGCACCGGGTCGATCTCGACCGCCGTGACGTGCCGGGCGACCTCGAGCAGCGCCAGCGTGAGCGAGCCGAGCCCCGGCCCGACCTCCACCACCGCGTCCTGCTCCGTCACCTCGGCGGCGCGGACGATCCGCCGCACGGTGTTGCCGTCGATGACGAAGTTCTGCCCGCGCTGCTTGGTCGGCTTCACGCCGAACGCGGCCGCCAGCTCCCGGATGTCGGCGCTGCCCAGCAAGGGGGTCCCCCCGGCCGGGGGCTGGGGGCGGCTGTCAGGGGTGGGGTCGGTGGTGCTCACGCGCCAAGGATACGGGCGCGGAGGGCGCCGCCCGGACCCGCCGATCCGGATCACCACCCGTACCCGCCGATCCGGATCACCGCCCGGACCCGCCGATCCGGATCACCACCCGGACCCGCCGGACCGGAGGCCGCCCGGCTCAGTACCCGAAGGCCCGGGCCGTGTTCTCCGCGATCGCCGCCGACAGCTCGTCCTCGTGCAGCCCCAGGGTCGCGGCCATCGACCGCACCGTGACCGGGATGAGGTACGGGGCGTTGGGCCGCCCCCGGTACGGGTGCGGGGTGAGGAAGGGCGCGTCGGTCTCGACCAGGATCCGGTCCAGCGGGGTGGCGAGCAGGGCGTCGCGCAGCGGCTGGTTGGCCTTGAAGGTGACGGGGCCGGCGAAGGAGAGGTACCAGCCGTGCTCGGCGCAGACCTTGGCCATCTCGGCGTCGCCGGAGTAGCAGTGGAAGACGGTCCGTTCCGGGGCGCCCTCGGCCAGCAGGACGGCGATGACGTCCTCGTGGGCGTCCCGGTCGTGGATGACCAGGGCCTTGCCGTGCCGCTTGGCCATCTCGATGTGGCGGCGGAACGACTCCTTCTGGATCTCCACGCCCTCCGGCCCGGTGCGGAAGTAGTCCAGGCCGGTCTCGCCCACGGCGAGCACCTGCGGCAGCGCGGCCAGGGCGTCGATCTCGGCGAGCGCCTCGTCCAGCGCCGCGCGGCCGCCCGCCGGGCGCCGCTGGCCGGACCAGCTGTCCGGGTCGCCGAGGAAGATCCGCGGCGCCTCGTTGGGGTGCAGGGCGACGGCCGCGTGCACCTGCTCGTACTGGGCCGCCAGTTCGGCGGCCCAGCGCGAGCCGGGCACGTCGCAGCCCACCTGGACGACCGTGGTGACGCCGACCGAGGCGGCCCGGGCCAGTCCCTCGGCCGGGGTGCCGGCCTGCATGTCGAGGTGGGTGTGCGAGTCGGCCACCGCCACGGCCAGGGGTTCCGGCAGCGGCGGCGGGGTCGACCGGTCGTCGTCCTTGGCGGGCATCAGGAGGCCGGCTTCTCTTCCAGGCGGGGGAACAGGATCTCGCCCTTGGTGACGGTGGCGCCGGCGGGCAGCCGGCCCCAGTCACCGGCGGTGGCGACGGTCTGCTCGGCGAGCGCGCCGAGGCCCTCGGCGGCGCCCAGCGAGGCCCACAGCTTCTCGGCGGTGGCCGGCATCACCGGGTTGAGCAGGACGGCGGTGCCGCGCAGCGCCTCGGCGGCGGTGTAGAGGATGGTCGCCAGGCGCGCCCGGCCCTCCGCCGAGTCGTCCTTGGCGACCTTCCACGGCTCCTGCTCGGTGAGGTAGCCGTTGACCTGCTTGACGAACTCGAAGATCGCCGCGAGGCCGCCGGCGAAGTCCAGCTCCTCGCCGATCTTCAGGTCGGCGGCGGCGACGGCCGCGGCGAGCCCGTCGGCGACGGCCTGCTCGGCCGCACCGTGCGCGGCCGGGGCCGGCAGCTCCCCGCCGAAGTACTTGCCGACCATCGCGGCGGTCCGGGAGGCCAGGTTGCCGAAGTCGTTGGCCAGTTCGGAGGTGTACCGGGCGGTGAAGTCCTCCCAGGAGAACGAGCCGTCCGTGCCGAACGGGATCGCCCGCAGGAAGTAGTAGCGGTACGCGTCCACGCCGAAGTGCGAGGTGAGGTCGGTGGGCGCGATGCCGGTCAGGTTGGACTTGGACATCTTCTCGCCGCCGACCATCAGCCAGCCGTTGGCGACGACCCGCTTGGGCAGCGGCAGGCCGGCGGCCATCAGCACGGCGGGCCAGATGACGGCGTGGAAGCGGAGGATGTCCTTGCCGACCAGGTGGACGGAGGCCGGCCACAGCTCGGCGAAGCGCTCCGGGTCGCTGCCGTAGCCGGCCGCGGTGATGTAGTTCTGCAGCGCGTCCACCCACACGTAGAGGACGTGCTTCTCGTCCCAGGGCAGCGGGACGCCCCAGTTGAAGGTGGAGCGGGAGATCGAGAGGTCCTTCAGGTCCTGCTCGACGAAGCGCAGCACCTCGTTGCGGGCCGACGCGGGCTGGATGAAGCCCGGGTTGGCGGCGTAGAACTCCAGCAGCTTGGGGCCGTAGGCGGAGAGGCGGAAGAAGTAGTTCTCCTCCTCCAGCCACTCGACCGGCCGCTTGTGGACGGAGCAGAGCTTCTCGTCCTCGGTGGCGCCGTCCAGCAGTTCGGCGGGGAGCTTGAACTCCTCGCAGCCGACGCAGTACGGGCCGGAGTAGCCGCCCTTGTAGATCTCGCCCTTGTCGTACAGGTCCTGGACGAACTCCTGCACCCGGGCGGTGTGCCGCTCCTCGGTGGTACGGATGAAGTCGTCGTTGGCGATCTCCAGGTGCTTCCAGAGCGGCTTCCAAGCCTCCTCGACCAGCTTGTCGCACCACTCCTGCGGGCTGACGCCGTTGGCCTCGGCGGTCCGCATGATCTTCTGGCCGTGCTCGTCGGTGCCGGTCAGGTACCACACCTTCTCGCCGCGCTGGCGGTGCCAGCGGGTGAGGACGTCGCCCGCCACCGTGGTGTACGCGTGGCCCAGGTGCGGACGGTCGTTGACGTAGTAGATCGGGGTGGAAACGTAGTACGCCGGGGCGCTCGCCCCGGTGGTGCTGTGCTCTGCAGTGGCCGCCATGGTCGGAAAGCTTAGTCGGGCCCGAACACCCGCCTCGACCGCATTGCCCCCGCGATCGCCCCGGCGCAACGGGCCGCACCCCGCGGCCCGCACCCGCCGGGCCGCCCGCCGCGCTGCTCGCGGTGGGCGGCCCGGTCGCGCTCCCCGTGCCGGCGGTCAGCCCAGCAGCCGCGACCAGAACCGGGCCCAGCGTCCGCGCGGCTTGTCCTTCTCGGGCCTGGGCACCGGGGGCGCCCCGGCCGGCTCGGCGTGCGCCGGGTAGCCGGGGGCGTGCTGCCAGGGCTGGTCGGCGGAGGCCACCCGGCCCTCGCGCATGATCCGGACGGTGTGGCCGCCACACCCCGGGCAGGTCGGCTTGAGCAGCGGAGACGGTACCCGGACACCGTTGGCGTGGTACTCGAACACGACGTGGCCGTCCTTGGCGACGTGGTGCTCGATGTCGTACGCCTGCTCCCAGCCGTACCCGCAGCGCAGGCACGCGAAGGAGTAGGCCTCCCGTACGGTCTCGACGGGAGTGTGCGGCCGCCCGGACAGTCCGGGTGCGCCCAGTGCGTTGCCACTGCGGGGGCTACCGATCGTGTCGCTCATAGCCTTCTCCCAGTGCCCGTCGGGCGCTCGCCCGGCTGGGTCTTTCCGTTCCAGGAAATGCCCGGACCGCCCCGACCGAAGCCCTGCTTGTGAAGAATTGGATGCGCATTGGGAAGTCCTATACGAAGGGCCTCCCGAACTGCCGGAACCGCGACCGAAACTTCAGCTGAGCGGGGGTTTATCGGGGCCTCATTCCAAGGTACGACTCCCCGCCAGCCCCGCAACCCCCGGAATTCACCCCTTTTTCAGAACCTCGTCCAGCCCGTCCTTCTTGGCCGCGACGACGGCGTCGAAGACCTCCCGCTTGGGCACGGACAGCTCCGCCGCGACGGCCGCGATGGCCTCCTTGCGGCGTTCCCCGGCCTCCTCGCGGACGGCGACCAGCCGGGCCAGCTCGGCGGGGGTCAGCTCCCGGGGCGCGGCCGGCGGGGCGCCGGCCACCACGACGGTGATCTCGCCCTTGACCCCGTCGGCCGCCCAGGCCGCCAGCTCGCCGATCGGCCCGCGCTTGACCTCCTCGTAGGTCTTGGTGAGCTCGCGGCACACGGCCGCCGGGCGCTCGGGCCCGAAGGCCTCGGCCATCGCGGCCAGCGCCTCGGCGATCCGGTGCGGCGCCTCGAAGAAGACCATGGTGCGCGGCTCGGCCGCGATCGAGGCCAGCTGCCGGGCCCGGTCCCCGGTCTTGCGCGGCAGGAAGCCCTCGAAGGTGAACCGGTCGACGGGCAGGCCGGACAGCGCGAGCGCGGTGAGCACCGCGGACGGCCCGGGGACGGCGGTGACCTTCACCTCCGCCGCGACGGCCGCCGCCACCAGCCGGTAGCCCGGGTCGGAGACGGAGGGCATCCCGGCGTCGGTCACCAGCAGCACCCGGGCACCGCCGAGCAGCGCCTCGACCAGCTCGGGGGTGCGGGCGACCTCGTTGCCCTCGAAGTAGGAGAGGACCCGCCCGGTCGGGGTCACCCCGAGCGCCTGGGTGAGCCGGCGCAGCCGCCGGGTGTCCTCGGCCGCGATGACGTCCGCCGCGGCCAGCTCGGTGAGCAGTCGGGGCGGGGCGTCCGAGACGTCGCCGATGGGGGTGCCTGCGAGAACGAGTACTCCTGTCACGGGCCCCATCCTCGCAGCTCCGCCACCCCGGGGCGTTTGGTGATGATTCGGGCAGCTTCCGAGGGACCGCTCAACCGTGCGAAGAGCGCCCCTACGATGTGGCGGATGAACGGCGACACGGCGGCGCAGACGCCCACTGGTACGGACCACTCCGCGCAGGGCGGTGTCGGCCTGCCGTCCCCCCGCCCGGCTCCGACCACGGGGGCCGGGCCCGCGTCGCCCCCGGAGGCGGCACCGGGCTGGCGGGAGCGCCTGGCCCGGTACGGCTACCGCCCGGGCCCGACCGCGACGCTCACCGAGCGCCTGGCGCCCCCGATGCCGGACGGCTCCGGGGTGACCGCGCGGGACGTCCCGCAGTCACCGCTGCTGCTGCGGCTGGGCGTCCGGCTGCCGCAGGGCCTCTGGTACCTGCTGTGCCGCTGGTCCGGCTGGCTGGGTCCGATCGCGGTGGCGGTGTTCGCCGGGCTGCTGCGGTTCACGAACCTGGGGCAGCCGCACGCGATCATCTTCGACGAGACCTACTACGCCAAGGACGCCTACGCGCTCTGGCACGGCGGCTACGAGATCAGCTGGCCGGAGGACGCCAACACGACGATCATGACGCCGGGCGCGGCCGTCCCGTACCGCGCGACGCCCTCGTACGTGGTGCACCCGCCGGTCGGCAAGTGGATCATCGGCGCGGGCGAGCAGCTGTTCGGCATGAACCCCTTCGGCTGGCGCTTCGCGGTGGCGCTGCTCGGCACCCTGTCGGTGCTGATGCTGGCCCGGATCGCCCGCCGGATGTTCCGCTCGACCCTGCTGGGCTGCGTGGCCGGCCTGCTGCTGTCGGTGGACGGCCTGCACCTGGTGCTCAGCCGGGCGGCGCTGCTGGACCTGGTGGTGATGTTCTGGATGCTCGCCGCCTTCGGCTTCCTGCTGCTGGACCGCGACCGCACCCGGGCCCGGCTGGCGGCCCGGCTGGGCGGGGTCGCCGACGCGCGGGCGGCGCAGCGGCTGCACCTGGGCTGGCGCCCGTACCGGATCGCGGCCGGCGTCTGCGTCGGCCTGACCTGCGCCACCAAGTGGAGCGGGCTGTACGTGGCGGCGGCCTTCGGCGTGATGACCGTGCTGTGGGACGTCGGCGCCCGCCGGCTGGCCGGCGCGCCGCGTCCGTACCTGGCGGTGCTCGCCCGGGACGTGGTGCCGGCCTTCGTGTCGGTCGTCGTGGTCTCGGTGGCCGTCTACCTCGCCTCCTGGTGGGGCTGGTTCGCCAGCAGCACCGCGCCCGGCCGGGGCGGCTGGGGCCGGGACTGGGCGGTCGGCCGCTCCACCGACTACCCGTGGATACCCGAGGGCCTGCGCGCCCTGTGGCACTACCACTCGACGGTCTACGAGTTCCACACCCACCTGAGCGACCCCCACACCTACCAGTCGAACCCGTGGTCCTGGCTGGTGCTGGGCCGCCCGGTCTCCTTCTACTACGAGTCCCCGAAGTTCGGCCAGGCCGGCTGCACGGCCGCCGACTGCGCCCGCGAGGTGCTGGGCATGGGCACCCCGCTGCTGTGGTGGACGGCCGTGGTGGCGCTGGTGTACTGCCTGTGGCGCTGGGCGTTCCGGCGGGACTGGCGGGCGGGCGCCCTGCTGTGCGGCCTGGCGGCCGGCTACCTGCCGTGGTTCCTCTACCAGCAGCGGACGATCTTCCTCTTCTACGCGGTGGTGTTCGTCCCGTTCCTGGTGCTCGCCGTGACGATGCTGCTCGGCGCCCTGATCGGGCCGCCCGGCGCCCCCCGGGACCGCCGGATCATCGGGGCGACGGCGGCCGGGCTGCTGGTGCTGCTGATCGTCTGGAACTTCCTGTACTTCTTCCCGCTGTTCACCGGGCAGACCATCCCGCTGGACGACTGGCGCAGCCGGATGTGGTTCAACACCTGGATCTGAGCCGCGTCGCGGCACCCGGCCCGGCCCCGGCCCGGTTGGCGCCGCCGGACCGTCCGCCCACACAGGGCACCCCCGAACCGTCCGTACGCGGTGCACGACACGTACCAGATCCGTCACAAGTCCCGGGCGTTTCGTCGGCGCACCGATCCGCCCTGCCTAGGGTGGGGAGGTACCGCGTTTCCGGCCCCCGGCCGGTTGCGCCCGGCCGCGAGACCCTGGGGGACCTGCACCATGCGCAGTGGCGCGAAGATCGGCATCATCACCGGCGTGTCCGTCGTCGTCCTGGCGGGCGGCGGCTACGGCGCCTACAGCCTGATGGGCGGCTCGGGTTCCGGGTCCTCCGACGGCAAGAAGGCCCGGACGGTGGTGGCCGAGCCGCCCTCCGCCGACCAGGCCGCCAGCGGTGCGAAGGACTTCCTGGCGGCCTGGGCGTCCGGCGACATCGCCAAGGCCGCCGCGCTGACCGACGACCCGGCGACGGCCACCACCGCGCTGACGGCCTTCAAGGACTCGGTGAAGCCGAGCGCGCTGACCCTCACTCCGGCCGGCCCCGCCACGCCCCAGGCCTTCGCCTCCGCCACCGGCACGCCCACCCCGGCCAAGCCCACCGGCGCGGCCTCCGCGGCCCCGTCCGGCACCGGCACCCCCGGGGCCACCGACTCGCCGTCCGCCACCCCCGGGCCGACCGGCGTCCTGATGGGCTTCAAGGCGCGGGCCGAGTTCGAGGGCACCAGCCGGGTCTGGGACTACAACGGCTTCCTGAGCGTCGTGAAGATGAGCGACAACACCCCGGCCGTGCACTGGGCCCCGTCGGTGATCCACCCGCACCTGTCCGGCGCCGAGACGATCGCCACCCAGCAGGTCTTCGCCCCGCCGTCCACCGTGGTGGACCGCAACGGCAAGCCGCTGCAGGGCGCCTCGCTCACCCCGGCGCTGATGGCCAGCCTCCAGGACAACGCCCGCAAGCTGCTGCCGCCGGACCCGAACAAGGACCAGGACGCGGGCAGCGCCGTGGTGATCACCGACCCCGCCGGCAAGACCGCGCCCGACAAGCTGTTCACCATCGTCGAGCCGAAGCCCGGCAAGCCGTTCAAGGTCACCATCGACAACACCGTCCAGGCCGCCGCCGAGAAGGCGATGACGGACCTGGGCGGCAAGTCCGGCTCCATCGTCGCGATCGAGCCGAGCACCGGCCAGGTGCTGGCCTTCGCCAACGCGCCGGCCACCGGTCAGAACCGGGCCTTCACCGGCCTGCTCGCCCCGGGTTCGACGATGAAGATCGTCACCTCGACGGCCCTGCTGGAGGCCGGGATCAACCCGGACACCGTGGTGGCCTGCCCGGAGAAGAGCAGCAACCCGGTGGCGATCCCGAACGACTTCCCCGGCGCCTTCCCGAACAACACCCTCCAGCAGGACTTCATGGTGTCCTGCAACACGGCCTTCATCAACCAGGGCCTGACCAGCCTCAAGCCGGAGACGCTCGCCGCCACGGCCAAGGACGTGTACGGCATCGGCCTGGAGTGGAAGACCGGCCTGCCGAACGCCGACGGCAAGGTGCCGGCGACGCCGGGCAGCAAGGACGAGCAGGCCATGAACTACATCGGCCAGGGCAAGGTCCAGATGAACCCGCTGGCCATCGCCTCGATCACCGCGACCGTCCAGAGCGGCGCGTTCAAGCAGCCGATCCTGGTCGCCGGCCTGCCGCAGCAGCAGGCGGCCCGCCAGATCGCGCCGGACGTCGCCACCAAGCTGCGCGCGATGATGAACGCGACCGCCGTCGGCGGCACGGCCAAGGACGTGATGGCCGGGATCACCGACAACGCGGGCGCCAAGACCGGTTCCGCCGAGGTGCAGGGCGCGTCCACCACCAACAGCTGGTTCACCGCCTTCCGCGGCAACATCGCGGTCGCCGCCGAGGTCCAGGGCGGCGGCCACGGCGTCGACGCGGCCGGCCCGGCAGTCGCCTCGCTGCTCAAGGCGGCCGCCGGCCGCTGAGCGGGAGGGCTCCCGGAGCCCGTTCGACCGTGACGGTCGCGCGGGCCCCGGTCCGTCCCCCGCAGGCTCCGGCCCTCGGCCGTTCCGCCCGTCGGTCGGGACCTCAGCGCCCCGGCAGCACCGGCTGCGGCGCGTTCAGCAGCCGGGTCGGGACGGGTCGGCGGCTGCTCCAGCGCCGGGCCGCCAGCCGGGGCCAGATCACCAGCACGACCGGCAGCGCCAGGTACCCGAAGCGCCCCGCCGGGGCGAGGGTGAAGGCGATCGCCAGGCCCGCGGCCAGCAGGTCGGCGGCCGCGATCGCGGAGACCGGCGGCCGGGCCAGCAGCCAGATCGCCACCCCGACCAGGGCCACCGTCATCAGCGCCAGCGAGATCGAGTGCCCGGTGGGCCCGAAGCCGGCCAGCACCTTGCCGGGCAGCGGGCTGCCGGCCGGGGTGCGGATCGCGGTCATCCCAAGCGGGAAGCGCACCACCTGGTCGCGCACCTGGTCCGGCTGGGTCAGGACGGACGGCAGGATCACCGCCGCGCTCACCCCGACCCCGATCAGCGCGGTGCGGGCGGCGGGCCGGCGCCCGTACAGCCGCCAGAGCAGCAGGACGGCCACCGGCAGGGCGGGCCAGGCGGTCCACTTGAGGCTGCAGGCCAGGGCGAGCACCAGGCCGGCGCCGACGGTCCGGTCCCGCTCGGCGAGCGCCATGGCCAGGCAGCAGACCCCGATCAGCGGCAGGTCGACTCCGCCGACGGCGAGGGCGAGCGCTATCAGCGGCGAGGCGGTGAGCACGGCCAGCGGCAGCAGCGGCGCGCGGTCCCGGCTGGGCCGCAGCAGCCGCCAGGCGCACAGCAGGCAGGCGACGAAGGTCAGGGCGAACCAGATGCGCGCGTCGCCGGCGACCCTGGTGAAGGCGGTGGAGCTGCCGAGCAGCTGGCGCGGCAACCCGAACAGGGCCATGGCCGGCAGGTAGGGGTTGTAGTCGGTGACCACCACCGGGTGCGGCAGGTACGCGTCACCGGTGGTGAGCAGCAGGTGGGCCGAGCGTTCGACCACCATGACCTCGGACTGGTGGCGGCCGCTCAGGGCGAGCAGTCCCAGGGGGGCGAAGACGGCGCCGGCGAGGGCGACCGCGGCGGCGGCCTGCGGGGCGTAAGGGCGCGGCAGGGCCAGGCAGAACAGCCCGGCCAGCAGGTAGGCGGGGGCCGCGACCAGGCCCCACAGCCGCTGGTTGGGCAGGTCGGAGACCAGGGGGAAGGCGGCGGCCCAGCCGGCCGCGACCAGACAGCCGAGCAGCTGGACCGAGCGCAGCGAGGCGAGCCGGGCGGGATTCCACCGATCGGGCGTGGGCGGAAACGTGCTTTCACCACGCTGTCGGGGGAACGGCCGGGTCGAGAAGCCTCTCGGCGGCCGTCCGGGTCTGGACGGCACCTCGGCGCTGACGGTCTGGGCCGGCGTTCTGGCGCGGCCGGTGAAGCGGCCGCGCGGGCGGGAGAAGCCGGGCGTGCGGGTGCTCACCATGGTGGAAGGTTATGGGTGCCGAGCGGGCCCTGTCGCCATGGCGTTCCGCGCCGATCGGGGCGCTACGCGCGTAGGGCCGCCGGGTGCCGTACCGAGCGGCGGCCCTTCACGATTGGATAACGGCCTGGTCAGACGGTCGGACTGTCGACCGGGGCGGCCTGCTCCTCGTTCTGCTCCAGCTTGGAGTGCTTGATGCTGTAGCCGAAGTAGACGACCACCGCGACGGCGAGGGCGATCCCGCCGGCCCGGAAGGTGTCGGCGTGCAGACCGGTGATCAGGTACACGCAGAAGGCGACGCTGACCAGCGGGACGACCGGGTAGCCGGGCACCTTGAAGCCGCGCGGCAGGTCGGGCTGGGTGCGGCGCAGGACCATCACGCCGATCGAGACCACCGAGAAGGCGATCAGCGTCCCGAGGCTGGTGATGTCGGCCAGGATGTTCAGCGGCACGAAGGCGGCCAGCGCGCCCACGCCGACGCCCACCACGATGGTGTTCCAGACCGGGGTGCCGGTGCGCGGGGAGAGCTCGGCGAAGCGCTTGGGCAGCATCCCGTCGCGGCCCATCGAGTACAGGATGCGGGTCTGGCCGTAGATCACCACGATGGTGATGCTGAAGATCGAGATGATCGCGCCGATCGCGAAGACCATCGCGGGCCAGCTCTGGCCGGTGATGTCCTGGAGGATCTGGGCGAGCCCGGCCTCCTGGCCGTCGAACTTGTTCCACGGCTGGGCGCCGATGCCGGCCAGGGCGACCAGGATGTAGAGCAGGGTCACCACGACCAGCGAGATGATGATCGCCATCGGCAGGGTGCGGCGCGGGTTCTTGACCTCCTCACCGGCGGTGGACACGGCGTCCAGGCCGATGAAGGAGAAGAAGATGCTGGACGCGGCGACCTGCACACCGCCGATGCCGAGCGGCATGAACGGGGTGAGGTTGCCGGAGTGGAAGCCGGTGAGCGCCACGCCGACGAACAGCAGCAGGATCAGGATCTTGATCCCGACCATGACCGCGTTGACCTTCACCGACTCGCTGACCCCGCGGATCAGCAGGAAGCAGACCATCGCGACCAGCAGCAGCGCCGGCAGGTTGAACCAGTGGGTGCTGTCCGGTGCCGCGGAGAGCTGCTCGGGGATCTTGAACCCGAACGCCAGGTCGAGGAACTTGTTCAGGTACTCGGCCCAGCTGACCGCGATCGCGGAGGCGGAGACGCCGTACTCCATCAGCAGGCAGATGCCGACGCCGAAGGCGACGCCCTCGCCGAGGGTGGCGTAGGCGTAGGAGTACGAGGAGCCGGAGACCGGGATCGCGGAGGCCATCTCGGCGTAGCAGAGCGCGGTGAGTCCGGCGGTGATCGCGGCGATCACGAAGGACAGGATGACGGCCGGGCCGGCCGCGGGGACGGCGGTGCTCAGCACGAAGAAGATGCCGGTGCCGATGGTGGCGCCGATGCCGATCGCGGACAGCTGCCAGAGCCCGATGGAGCGGCGGAGGTGGATGCCGGAGCGTCCGCCCTCCTCGGGCGCACCGGCCGGGAGGCCGCTGTGGCCGTCGCTCTCCGCGATCAGGGACGATACGGGCTTGCGTCGCAGTAGACGCGCACCAAGGGTGTTGCTGGCCAAGACCGCGATCCTTCTAGGCGGGGGAGGGTGTCCTAGTGTCCGGTCACCCGGGGCACGAGGGGGTGCCATCGGGGACCAACCGAACAAAGATGGGACAGTACCCCCCGAATGCACCAGTGTCGCAAACGAACAGTCCCGGGCTCCGCATTGTACGAACCGTAGTACCGAAGGTAACGAACCGGACACTTCGCACACGGCAGACCCCTCTCAAGGCGGGGTAAAAGGCCAGTTCAGCGCGGCTACCGGCCGGTCTCAGCGGTCGAGCACCGCCCGCATCACCTCCCGCGCGATCGGCGCCGCCAGCGCGCCCCCGGTGACGTCCGAGGCACCGCTGTCCGCGACCACCACGGCCACCGCGACCGGCGGCACGGCGTCCGAGCCGGCCGGTTTGGCCCAGGAGATGAACCAGGCGTACGGCGTTCCGCTGTTGTCCACCCCGTGCTGGGCGGTGCCGGTCTTGCCGCCGACCACCGCCCCGGCGATCCGGGCGTTGCCACCGGTGCCGTTCTCCACCACGTCGGTCATCAGTGTCCGCACCTGCCCGGCCACCGCCGGCGTCAGCGGGCGCCGGTACACGGCCGGCTTCATCACCTCCACCGCCGTCCCGTCGCTCCGTGTCAGCCTGTCCACCAGCTGTGGCCGCATCACCGTCCCGTCGTTGGCGATCCCGGCCGCGACCATCGCCATCACCAGCGGGGTGGCCGCGGTGTCGAACTGCCCGATCGAGGACAGCGCCAGCTGCGACGGCTCCATCCGCGTGTCGAAGTTCGACCGGGCCGCTCGCACCGGAACGTCCAGCTCCGGGTCGTTGAAGCCGAAGCCCTCGGCCGTCGCCACCATCCGCTCCAGCCCGGTCCGCACCCCGAGGTAGCCGAGCACGCTGTTGCAACTGGCGGTCATCGCCGCGTCCAGCGACTGCCCGGGCCGGTCGCAGACGGCGCTGTCGTTGACCAGCGCCGTGGTCGTCCCCGGCAGCACGTACGGGAACGGCGCCGCGGTCGGCGCACTCGGATCGGTGACCACCCCGCTCGCCAGCGCGGCCGCGGCGGTGACCACCTTGAAGGCCGAACCCGGCGGGTAGGTCTGGCGCAGCGCCCGGTTGAGCATCGGCTGGTCGGGGTCGGTCTGCAGCCGGTTCCAGGCCGTCTGGTCGGCGCCGCCGGCTCCGGCGAAGCTCCCCGGGTCGTAGGAGGGCGTGCTGGCCAGCGCCAGGATCCGCCCGGTGGCCGGTTCGATCGCCGCCACCGCGCCCTTCTGGCGGCCGAGCCCGCTCATCGCGGCCTGCTGGGCGGCCCGGTCGATCGTGGTGTGCACGTCCCCGCCGGGGCTCTGCCTGCGGGTGATCGCGTCCCAGAGCGCCCAGCCGGTCAGCCGTCCGTCGGTGCCGGTCAGCAGGCCGTCCTCGGTCGCCTCCAGCTGGGTGGTGCCGTACGCCTGGGAGGCGAAGCCGGTGACGGCGGCGTAGGCCGGGCCGTCGGTGTAGGTGCGCTTGTACGCGTACCGGCCGCCGGTGGCCCGGGAGCCGGTGACGGGCTCGCCACCGACCAGGAGGTTCCCGCGCGGCTGGGCGTAGCGCTCGACGGTGAGCCGCTGGTTGGCGGTGTTGCGGTCGAGGTCCGCCGCCTCGAAGACCTGCACCCGGGTGGCCTGCACGCACAGCGCCGCGACCAGCAGCAGGCAGAAGGTGGCCGCCCGGCGCCCGGTGACCGAGATCCCGGGCAGCCCCTGCGGGCCGTTCCCCCGCAGCCGGATCCGCGCCATCACGGCCCCTCGGGGGCGGGCTGCCGGGCGTCGTGGCTCATGCGCACGAGCAGCGCGACGATGATCCAGTTGGTCACCACCGAGGAGCCGCCCTGGGCGATGAACGGCATGGTCATCCCGGTCAGCGGGATCAGCGCGAGCACCCCGCCGGCCACCACGAACACCTGCAGGCCGACGATGGCCGCCAGGCCGATCGCCAGCAGCCGCCCGAAGGGGTCGCGCAGCGCGATGCCGGTCCGGAACCCCCGCGAGACCAGCACCGCGTAGAGCAGGAACACCGCGATCAGCCCGGTCAGGCCGAGCTCCTCGCCGATGGTCGCGAGGATGAAGTCCGACTTGGCGGCGAAGCCGATCAGCACCGAGTGGCCGTTGCCCAGCCCGGTGCCCAGCTCACCGCCCCAGGCGAAGGCGAACAGCGACTGGGCGAGCTGGTTGGCGCCCCGGCCCGCCGCGATCGAGCCCAGCGGGTCCAGCCAGTCCGCCACCCGGCTGTGGACGTGCGGTGAGAGCAGGCCGACCGTCACCGCGCCGACCGCCGCCAGGCCCAGGCCGATCGCGATCCAGCCGGTGCGCGCGGTGGCCACGTACAGCATCACCACGAAGAGGCCGAAGAAGAGCAGCGAGGTGCCGAGGTCGGTCTCCAGCACCAGCACGCCGACGGAGGCCGCCCAGATCAGCAGCACCGGCCCGAGCACCCGCCCACGCGGCAGCTGCCAGCGCCAGACCCGGCGGCCGGTGAGCGCCAGGGCGTCCCGGTGCACCGCCAGGTAGGCGGCGAAGAAGACGGCCAGCAGCACCTTGGCGAACTCCCCCGGCTGGAAGGAGAGCGGCCCGACCACGATCCAGATCCGCGAGCCGTACACCGGCGGGAAGAAGATCGGCAGCACCATCAGCACCAGGGCCAGCAGCGCCCCCAGGTAGGCGTAGCGGCGCAGCCGCCGGTGGTCGCGCACCAGCAGCACGACGGCGATGAACAGCGCCACTCCCAGACCCGACCAGAGCAGCTGGGCCGAGGCGGCCGCCCGCCCCGGAGTGGCCCGGTCCAGCCGGTGGATCACCACCAGCCCGATCCCGTTGAGCAGCACGGCGATCGGCAGCAGCAGCGGATCCGCGTACCGGGCCCGCCACCGGACGACGGCGTGCGCCGCCAGGGCCGGCACGCCCAGCACGGCGGCGTAGGCCGCCGCGTCGGCCGGCACCGCGCCGTCCAGGTTGGCGCCCACCTCGATGTAGCCGAACGCGGCGGCCAGGACGGCGGTCAGCACCAGCAGCAGCTCGGTGGTGCGCCCGGTCGGCACCGACCGGGCCGGCCGGGCGGATCTCATCACGGCGGAGGGTGTCGCCACGAACCGTCCTGGGGGAGGCGGAGGAGCCGGATCGGGGCGCCGGTGCGGCGGCGCCCGCGCCCAGATCCGTCAATCTAACGAGCACGGACCACGCGCATCGGCTCTTCGCCCCGGTGTGTCCGCCATTGCCGGCATCATCCCCCGCACCTCACGGCGCCCGCCGCCCCGCCAGAACGGCCGCGCCGGCACCGACGACGGCCAGCAGAGCCGTGGCGAGCACCAGTTCGCCCCAGGGCAGGGCCACCCGCCCGGTCCGCGCGGCCGCCACCAGGGCGCGCACCGCCGCGTTGGCCGGCGAGAACGGCGCCACCAGCGCCGCCGCGGCCAGCCCCAGCGCCGCCAGGATCCCGTACGGCGAGCGGACCACCACCGGGCGGTTGCCCAACGCCCCCGCCACCACCCCGGACAGCGCGCACACCACCGAGGTCGACAGCCCGGCCAGCAGCGCCCGCCCGACGCCCGGATCCCACCGGGCCCCGGGGTCGGCCACCGCTCCGCTGACCCACCACACCGCTGCGACCTGACCCACCGCCAGCAGCAGGGCCGCCGTCAGCGCGGCCAGCAGCGCCGCCAGGTGCACCCGTGCCGGGCCCGCCGCCGCGACCAGGCAGGCCCGCGCGGCCGGCGGTTCGGCGGTCAGCACGGCGCGCACGAACCAGGCGCTCACCGGCAGCAGCGCTCCCGCCCCGTAGCCGAGGCCGCCCAGCAGCGGATCGCCCGCCGACACGCCGATCACCAGCAGCAGCGCGAACGCCAGGAACGGCGGCAGCCAGGCGTGCGAGCGCACCAGCAGCTCCAGGTGGTACCGGGTCAGCGCCCCGACCTGCCTCACCGCTGCTCCTCCCGTCGACGCACCGCCAGCACCCGTACGGCCGGGACGCCGAGCAGCAGGCTGCGCAGCAGTGCGTCCGACTGCGCGGCCGCCACCGCCAGGCGCACCGCCGTCCCGTCCAGCGCGGTCGGCTCCGGCGCGCCGGGCAGGTACCGCGGCAGTACGGCGCCCGGGGGGAGGTCCACCTCGATCTCCATCACCGCCGCGTCCGCCGGCCCGGCGCCCGCCGGCGGCTGCTCGGCCGGCCGCAGGGCGCCGTCCGCACCGATCCGGTAGGCCGCGCTGGTCCGCCCGGCCAGCCGGGCCGGGTCGTGGTCGACGAACAGCACCGTGCCGCCCGCCGCCGCCCGTTCGGCGGCCGCCTCGTCCAGCACCGCCCGGCCCTGCGGGTCCAGCCCGGTCCAGGCCTCGTCCAGCAGCAGCACCGGCGCCTCGGCGATCAGCGCCTGCGTCACCGCCACCTTCTGGCAGGTGCCCTTGGACAGCCGGCTCAGCGGGGTGCCCGCACGGTCCGCGATCCCGAACCGCTCCAGCCACTCCCCGGCCCGCCGCCGCGCCGTCACCGCCGGCAGCCCGTGCACCCGGCCCACCCGCGCCAGGTAGGAGACGGCGTCGAACGGAAGGGCCGGCGGAAACCGCTCCGGCACGTACGCGGTGGCACCGGGCCGCACCACCCGGCCGGTGCTCGGCCGCTCGATCCCGGCCGCCAGTCGCAGCAGCGTCGACTTGCCGCTCCCGTTCGCCCCGGTGATCCGCACCAGTTCCCCCGGCCCGGCGGCCAGGTCGACGTCCCGCAGGATCCACCGTCCGCGCCGCCCGTACCGCTTGCCGACCGCAGTCAGCTCCATCGCCCCGCCCCCGTGTCCACGTCCCGTCGAAGGCTATCCGGGCGCGGGTAGGAGCGGCGTGATGCCCGGGAGCCACAAGGTCCCGCCCGCTTCGCGGAGTTCACGGACCGGCGGGCGGCTGCACCGTCCGGTCCCGTTTGGCCTTGGCGAACTGATGATCCCTAGGATCTGGCGCGTGACTACCGGACGACGACCGACGACCAGGCTCGGCAGCCTGCTGACCGCCCTGGCGATAACGGGCGCCTCGCTGCTCCTCGGCCTGCCCGCCCATGCCAGCGAACCAACAGCCGGCGCCTCAGCAGCGCCCAAGGAGAACCCCAAGGTCGACCTGATCCTGGACGTCAGCGGTTCCATGACCGCCACCGACATCCAGGGCAAGAGCCGCATCTCGGTGGCCCAGCAGTCGCTGAACGAGGTGATCGACGCCCTCCCGCCGGAAACCGACTTCGGCATCCGCACCCTCGGCGCGACCTACCCCGGCAACGACAGGAACCTCGGCTGCCAGGACACCAAGCAGCTCTTCCCGGTCGGCAAGACCGACAAGGTCGAGGCCAAGACCGCGGTCGCCACCCTGCGGCCCACCGGCTGGACCCCGATCGGCCTGGCCCTGCGCGGCGCCGCGCAGGACCTCGGCAAGGGCGAGACCACCCGCCGGGTGGTGCTCATCACCGACGGCGAGGACACCTGCACCCCGCCCGACCCCTGCGACGTCGCCCGCGAACTCGCCGCCCAGGGCATCCACCTGGTGGTCGACACCCTCGGCCTGGCGCACGACGACAAGACCCGCCAGCAGCTGCTCTGCATCGCCAACGCCACCGGCGGCACCTACACCGACGTCCGCACCCCCCAGCAGCTCACCGACAAGGTCAAGCAGCTGGTCGACCGCACCAACGACACCTACGCGGTGGCCCCGACCAAGACCGCCGGCACCGACAAGTGCGAGAGCGCACCCGTGCTTGCCCCCGGCGTCTACAGCGACCGCGAGAAGTTCTCCGAGCACCGCGTCTACAAGGTCCCGGTCAAGTCCGGCCAGGAGCTGCGCGCCTCCGTCAGCGTCTCGCTCGACCGCGCGGTCAACCGCGACTACGGCGTCCTGCTCCAGGCGACCAGCGCCACCGGCCAGGAGCTCGTCCGCGGCACCGACGCCGGCAGCACCCGCGCCGACGTGATCTCCACCGGCCTGCGCTGGTCCACCGCCGACTCCAAGGGCTACGTCACGGCGAGCCCGTCCTCCGCGTCCTCCTCGGCCAAGGACAAGCCCGACACCACCGTCTGCCTGGTCGTCAGCAACTCGCTGGCCCCGCAGCCCGGCGTCCAGACCGACCCCGGCATGCCGCTGGAACTGACCGTCGACCTGGCCTCCTCCTCGCCCGCCCCCGAGGGCGCCGCGATGGGCCTCGGCCGCGGCTGGATCCTGCTGCTCACCCTCACCCTGGCCGGCCTGGCCTTCGGCCTGCTCTTCGGCTGGATCGCACGCTGGCGCATCGCCGTCTGGCGGGAGAACTGACCATGCGTACGACGATCCGCGGCGCCCTCGCCGCCCTCGCCCTGCTCCCCGCCCTCGCGCTGGGCGCCCCCGCCGCCTCCGCCGCGCCGTCGCCCTCGGCGAGCGCGAGCGGCACCCCGGCCCCGGCCACCAAGGCCGGCACCTCCTTCCTGACCGCGGTCAACCTCTCCCCCGGCCAGGACGCCGACGTCTCCATCTCCACCGGCGACTACCTGTACTGGGCGTTCGGAGCCTCCGAGGGCCAGACGCCGACGGTCCGCCTGAACGTCACCCTGGCCCCCTCGGCCGACCGCCACGGCCCGCAGACCTGGACCGTCGAGGTCTTCGACGGGCTGCGCCGCCGCCAGGCCTGCACCGCCGGCACCCAGAACGCCACCGCCGACCAGAGCACCGCCACCGTGGCGCTGGACTGCACCCTGCGCGAGGTCCGCACCTGGGCCGAGCCGTGGTCCGGCGACCCGCTGCCCGGCACCTACTACGTCCGGCTCTCGGTCAGCGACGCCCCGCAGCCCGACCTCGGCCTGGCCGCCGGCGCCCGCCTGCACGTCAGCTCCAAGGGCGGCGCCGACAACGCCCAGCCCGAGGGCGGCGAACTGAAGGCCCCGCTGGTCCCGCCGGTCGGCGGCGGCGCCGGCACCGCCAAGCCGGCCGCCCCGGTGGCCGAGGAGGAGCACTGGTACACCGGCTGGTTCTCCGGCTGGAACAGCCGCTGGTACTGGACCATCGGCGGCGGCTTCCTGGCCGCGCTGGCCGGCGTCCTCGGCTACAACCTGACCCGGCACCCGCACGGGCAGCGCCCCGGCCGCTACGGCGGCGTCCCGCCCCAGGGCTCGCACCAGCACGGCTCCTACGCCGACCGCCCGTAACCGCCCGCGGCAGGGCCGGCCGGACGCCCGGCC
>NZ_JBEPAK010000026.1:0-41731 GCF_040298565.1 Kitasatospora sp. NPDC001539
GTGGCCGGCTTCGCCCGCCACTGCGACGCCCGGGGCTGGACGCCCTGCTTCTACAGCGTCTCCGCGGAGACCAGGGCCGCCGCCGCCCGGCTCGGCTGGCGTTCGGTGCAGGTCGCCGAGGACACCGTGGTGCCGCTGCCCGAGCTGGCGTTCACCGGCCGCAAGTGGCAGGACATCCGCACCGCCCTCAACAAGGCCGGCAAGCAGGGCATCACCGCGGAGTGGTGGGCGTACCCGCAGGCGCCGCTCGGGCTGCGCGACCAGATCCGGGCGATCTCCGAGGAGTGGGTCTCCGAGAAGGGCCTGCCCGAGATGGGGTTCACGCTCGGCGGGCTGGAGGAGCTGGACGACCCGGACGTGCGGGTGCTGATCGCGGTGGACGCGCAGGGGACGGTCCACGGGCTGACCAGCTGGATGCCGGTGTACGAGGACGGCGTGCCGGTGGGCTGGACGCTGGACTTCATGCGGCGCCGCTCGGAGGGCTTCCGCGGCGTCAACGAGTTCCTGATCGCCTCGGCCGCGCTCGGCTTCCAGGGCGAGGGCGCGCGCTTCCTGTCGCTGTCGGGCGCGCCGCTGGCCCGCAGCGGGCAGGACGAGGAGCCCACCGGGCTGCAGCGGATGCTGGACGGGATGGGCAAGGTGCTGGAGCCGGTGTACGGCTTCCGCTCGCTGCTCGCGTTCAAGGCGAAGTTCCAGCCGGAGTACCGGCCGATGTACATGGCCTACCCGGACCCGGCCGCGTTGCCCGGCATCACCCGGGCGATCGGGAAGGCCTACCTGCCGCACCTGACGCCCGCCCAGGGCGTGCGGCTGATGCGCCGGCTGACGGGCTGAGCGAACCGACGGGCCGAGCCGGCTGCCGGCCCCGGCGCCGCGCGGTGCGCCCCTTTCATGGGAGCCGGGGCGCTCAGTCGAGCAGCTGGGCGAGCGCGCGGTCGGCGTCCAGGTGCAGGTGCTCCTCGCCCTCGGCGACGAGCAGCCGGCTGCGCCCCAGGAAGCGCCGCAGGTCGGTGCTGGCGAACCGGAGCAGCGCGGTGCCCTCCGGGGCCCGCAGTTCGACCATGGTGTGCCGGCCGGGCGCGGGGCGGACGTGGACGTCGCCGACGCCGGCGGGCGAGTCCAGTCCCGCGGACAGCAGCTGACGGGCGAAGACCCAGACGATGTCCGCGCCGTGCCCGCCGTCCTCGGGGTCGTCCAGCGAGAACTCGGCGGGAAAGGCCATCCGGACCGCGAACGGGTCCTCCGGCCGGTAGGACAGCACCACCCGCAGCCGGGCGGAGCGGTGCGCGGAGAGGATCAGGTGGGCGTGGGCGGTGTCTTCGACGCGGTGGTGCACGGCGGGTCCCTTCGAGCGGTGGGGTGGGGCGGCCTCACACCTGTGAGAGCGGTGGGACGGCTTCCGATTACGCGCTTTCCATGGGCCGTGCGAGTGACCCGCATCACGTCGATTTCCGGCCGACCCGCCCTCCGCCGGGGCCGGGTCGCAGCGCCCGGACGGCGCCCGGGCCGGTAGGCTGGGCGGGTTGTCCGATCGCCGCCCGACCGCGGAACGGGGCCAGAAAACCGCCTCTGACCTGCGATGATCCCCCTCGGAGACCGTGAGTACTGCCGCCGCCTCCTCGATGCCGCTGTTCTCCGACGTACCGGAGACCCAGACGCCCGTCCGGGCCGCCGGGCATGCCGCGCCCGCCGCCTCCCACCACCTCTCCCCGGCCTTCCCCGGCCGCGCCCCCTGGGGCACCGCCGGCAAGCTGCGGGCCTGGCAGCAGGCTGCGCTGGACAAGTACATCGAGACCCAGCCGCGCGACTTCCTCGCGGTCGCCACCCCCGGCGCGGGCAAGACCACCTTCGCGCTCACCCTGGCGTCGTACCTGCTGCACAACCACCTGGTGCAGCAGGTGACGGTGGTCGCGCCGACCGAGCATTTGAAGAAGCAGTGGGCCGAGGCCGCCGCGCGGATAGGCATCAAGCTGGACCCGGCGTACTCCTCCGGGCCGCTGTCCCGGGAGTACCACGGGATCGCGATCACCTACGCGGGCGTCGGGGTCAACCCGATGCTGCACCGCAACCGGACGGAGTCCCGCAAGACCCTCGTGATCATGGACGAGATCCACCACGCCGGTGACTCCAAGTCCTGGGGCGAGGCCTGCTTCGAGGCCTTCGAGCCGGCCACCCGCCGGCTGGCGCTGACCGGTACGCCGTTCCGTTCGGACACCAACCCGATCCCGTTCGTCTCCTACGAGGCCGGCGCCGACGGCATCCGCAAGTCCGTCGCCGACTACACCTACGGCTACGGCAACGCGCTCGCCGACCACGTCGTCCGTCCGGTGATCTTCCTCAGCTACAGCGGCAACATGCGCTGGCGCACCAAGTCCGGCGACGAGCTGGAGGCCCGGCTCGGTGAGCCGATGACCAAGGACCTGATCGCCCAGGCCTGGCGCACCGCGCTCTCCCCGCAGGGGGAGTGGATCCCGGCCGTGCTGCAGGCCGCCGACCGCCGGCTGACCGAGGTCCGCAAGGCGATCCCGGACGCGGGCGGGCTGGTGATCGCCACCGACCAGACGGTGGCCCGCGCGTACGCCAAGATGCTGCGCGAGATCAGCGGCGAGAAGGTCACCCTGGTGCTGTCCGACGAGGCCGAGGCCTCGCAGCGGATCTCCGACTACGCGGCCGGGACCTCGCGCTGGATGGTCGCCGTCCGCATGGTGTCCGAGGGCGTCGACGTGCCCCGCTTGTGCGTCGGCGTGTACGCGACCTCGATCTCCACCCCGCTGTTCTTCGCCCAGGCCGTCGGCCGCTTCGTGCGCGCCCGCAAGCGCGGCGAGACGGCCTCGGTGTTCCTGCCGACCATCCCGATGCTGCTGGGCTTCGCCAACGAGATGGAGCTCCAGCGCGACCACGTGCTGGACCGGCCCAAGAAGGAGGGCGACGGCCTCTTCGACGAGGAGGACCGGCTGCTCGCCGAGGCCGAGCGGGCCAACGACGGGCCCGACGGCGCGGGCGGCGAGGAGTTCTCCTACGAGGCGCTGGGCTCCGACGCGGTCTTCGACCGGGTGCTGTACAACGCCATGGAGTTCGGCATGCAGGCGCACCCGGGCAGCGAGGAGGAGGACGACTACCTCGGCATCCCGGGCCTGCTGGAGCCGGACCAGGTGCAGATGCTGCTGCAGAAGCGCCAGCACCGCCAGATCCAGCGCAGCAAGACCAAGCCCGCCGAGGAGGCCGACCTGCTGGAGCTGCCGGCCGAGCAGCGGCCGGTGGTCACCCACCAGGAGCTGCGCGAGCTGCGCAAGGAGCTGAACGCGCTGGTGGCCGCCTGGCACCACCGCACCAGTCAGCCGCACGGGACGATCCACAACGAGCTGCGCCGCCAGTGCGGCGGGCCGCTGACCGCGCAGGCCACCGCCAACCAGCTGAAGGCGCGGATCGCCCGCATCCGGGAGTGGGCGAAGTAACGGTCCGGCAGGCGGCGGGCCCGCTCCCGGGCGGCCGGGCCCGTCCGCCCGGCCCGTCTGCCCGGCCCGTCCGGTCGGCCCGTCCGCGATTCGCCCGGGTCCGTCCGTCCGCCCCCGTCCGCTCCGCCCGTCCGCCATTCGCCCGGGTCCGTCCGTCCCGTCCGTCCGCTCCGGCCCGTCCGCCTGGCTCGTCCGCCCGGCCCTTTGCCCCGGTGTGTCCGGAGATCGGACCGGAGTCGAACTCGTGCTCCGGTGCGACGGGCGAATTGGGGGTGTTCGTCCGGAATTCCGGGCGGTGTCGGTGACGATCACGCCCGAATTTTGGACAACCACTTCCGCCACGACACTTCCTTCACTACCTTTCCCCCACGCTCTTCCGCCGGGCAACCCCCGCGGGACGGGCTCCGCAGGACCGCGCTGCCGTCGAGGACGGCGCCGCCGGTCCGAGCGCGGCCACCCCCACCTGCGCGCGACACCGACCTTGGACCGGCGCCGCCTGCCCCGCGAGCGCCGCGGAAAGGATTGTCCGTCGTGACTGCCGAGACCTCCCAGACGCTGGACCGCGGTGTCCGCGTCCTCAAGCTCCTCGCCGACTCCGAGCGCGGGCTGACCGTCACCGAGCTGGCCGCCCGGCTGGCCGTCAACCGCACCGTCGTCTACCGGCTGCTCGCCACCCTCGAGCAGCACGGCCTGGTCCGCCGCGACATCGGCGGCCGCGCCCGGGTGGGCCTCGGCGTGCTGCGGCTCGCCCACCGGGTGCATCCGCTGCTGCGCGAGGCCGCACTGCCGGCGCTGCGCAGCCTCGCCGAGGACCTCGGCGCCACCGCCCACCTCACCCTGGTGGACGGCAACGAGGCGCTGGCCGTCGCCGTCGTCGAGCCGAGCTGGACGGACTTCCACGTCGCCTACCGGACCGGCCTGCGCCACCCGCTCACCGAGAGCGCGGCCGGCCGGGCGATCCTCGAGGCCCGCGGCTTCCCCAGCCAGCGCCGCCCCGAGCAGGGCTTCGTCATCACCCGTGCGGAGGAGCAGTCCGGCGCCAGCGGGGCCGCCGCCGCGCTGCTCGGGCTGAGCGGCATCGAGGGCAGCGTCGGCGTGGTGATGCTCAACGGGCTGGTGCCGGAGCGGGTCGGCCCCCGGGTGGTGGAGGCCGCCACCGAGGTCGCCGACGCCCTGAGGTAGCACCCGCGCCCGCTCACCGCGACGGCAGCAGGGCGGCCTCAGCACGCGGCGGCGCCGGGTGTGTTTGGATTCCCCTTGTGTCCGACACCAAGCTGCCCAAGGCCCTCTCCTCCCCGCGGACCCGCGTGCTCGCGATCTGCGGGGTGCTGGTCGCCGCGCTGTTCGCCGTGGCCGCCTTCGTCCCGCTGCCGTACACCCTCACCTGGCCGGGGCTGACCGCGGACACGCTCGGCACGTACGAGGGCCGCCCGGTGCTGACCATCAGCGGGGCGCCGCTGCGCACCACCGAGGGCGAGCTGCGGATGGTCACCATCACGGCCACCAACGTCGAGCAGCGGACCACCTTCCGGCGCGCGCTGCAGGCCTGGTTCGACACCGAGGAGGCGGTCCGCCCGACCGAGACGGTCTACCCGCAGAGCGATCCGGCCAAGGCCGACGAGGAGACGGCCCGGCAGATGTCCGAGTCGCAGGACAGCGCGACCGCCGCCGCGCTGAGCTACCTCCACCTCTCGCCGGACCAGGTGAAGGTCAAGGTCGACCTGGGCGCCGTGGGCGGGCCGAGCGCCGGCCAGATGCTGGCGCTCGGCATCGTCGACAAGCTGGCCGGGGACGGCAAGGGCGGCGACCTCACCGGAGGGCTCAGGATCGCGGGCACCGGCACCATCGACAACGACGGCACCGTCGGCCCGGTCGGCGGCGTGCCGCTGAAGACCCTGGCCGCCGCCCGGGACGGCGCGACGGTCTTCCTGCTGCCCAAGGACGAGTGCTCGGACGCCAAGGTGAACACGCCCAAGACGCTGCGGCTGGTGCCCGTCGGCACGCTCGCGGAGTCGGTCTCCGCGCTGGAGGCGCTCAAGGCCGGCGGCGCCGTCCCCAGCTGCTGACGGCGGCGGGCGGGCTCACCGCGGGCGGCCGCCCTACTCGGCGGCCGCCTGGTCCACCAGCGGCAGGATCCGGTAGGGCACCGGGTTCTCCAGCACGATCGCGGTGGACGAGCGGACGATCCCGTCGAACCCCACCACCCGGTCGATCACCCGCTGCAGATCGGCGTTGGAGCGGGCCACGATCCGCACCAGCATGTCCCCGATGCCGGTGATGGTGTGCAGCTCCAGCACCTCCGGCACGCCCGCCAGGTGGGCCCGCACGTCGGCGCCCTGGCCCTGGGAGATCTCCAGGGTGGCGAAGGCCGTCACCGGGTAGCCGATCGCCGCCGGATCCACCTCCGGGCCGAATCCGCCGATGACGCCCCTGGCCTGCAACCGGTCCAGCCGGGCCTGCACGGTGCCCCGGGCGACCTGCAGCCGGCGCGAGCACTCCAGCACGCCGATCCGCGGCTCCTCCGCCAGCAGCCGGATCAGCCGGCCGTCCAGGGCGTCGATCGCGTCGTTCCCGCCGCCCGGCGGCGGGGCGGACCCGCCCGCGGCGGCCGGGGCACCGGGTGCGCCGGGGGCACTCGGGGAGTGGACGGGGGGCATCGCGGCTCCTCTCCGGTGGGCATCGCGTGGTCCGGTGCGGCGATTCTCCCGCCCCGGGGCACCGCTTGACCAGGTCGGAGGCCCTCCGGGAGCCGGTGGCGGCGGTGCCGCGGCCTCAGCGGATCGCCGTCTCCACGACCGGCGGGTGCCCGTTCCAGTACACGAACACCGAGTTGGCCTGGTTGTCCTTGGTGAAGTCCACCCGCATCCACTGCGGACCGTTCCACACCTGCATCTGCCAGCCCGGGTCCGGGGTGGCGGAGACCAGCGAGGCCTCGTCGGCGCGGACGTCCAGCGCGACCCGGCCGCCCGGGATCGGGTAGCTCCTCACCGTGGAGGTCGGGGTGGCGGTCGGCGACGGCCGGCGGGCGGGTGGCGGGGTGGTCGGGGCGACGGCCGGCGGGCGGGTGGCGGTGGCGGTCGGGGCGGCCGACGGGGCGGTGGGCCCGTCCTGGGCGGCCGTGGGCGGCTGTTCGGTCGGGGCGGTCGCGGTGTACGGCGTGCCGTCGGCCTTCGGGGAGGGCAGCGGCAGCGCCGCCGGCTGCTCGAAGGCGGCGCCGGTCAGCACCGCGTGCACGCCGAACCAGGACAGCGCCACCGCCGCGCCGGTGGCCGCCGCCCAGGCGCCGAGCTGTACCAGTCCGTTCCGCATCGTCCGCACATCCTGCCGTACCCCGGCACCGCCCGGGACGACACCCCCCGGGACGACACTCCCCGTACTCGGCAGGGCAGTTGCCCGATGCCCCGGGCCGGCCCCCACCGGCCCCCGAGGTACAGACCACTGCCCGCCGATGGCGTACCGTGCAGGGCCATGGCAACAGTGCTCGTGGTCGAGGACGACCCCTTCGTACGCTCCGCCCTCATCCGCCACCTGACCGACACCGGTCATGCGGTCCGCAGTGTGGGCACGGCCCTGGAGGCGCTGCGGGAAGTCGCCCAGGTCGGCTGCGACCTGGTGATCCTGGACCTCGGGCTGCCCGACCTGGACGGCAGCGAGGCGCTCAAGATGATCCGGGGGCTGACCAACGTCCCGGTGATCATCTCCACCGCCCGGGACGACGAGGCCGAGATCGTCCGGCTGCTCAACGACGGAGCCGACGACTACCTGGTGAAACCTTTCTCCGGAGAGCACCTGAGCGCCCGGATGACCGCCGTGCTGCGCCGGCTCGGCAGCGGGGCCGCACCCGTCGCCCAGGTGCTGCGGGTCGGCGGGCTCGCCATCGACGTCCAGCGGCGCGAGGCCGTCCTGGACGGGCGGCCGCTCGACCTGACCAGGCGCGAGTTCGACCTGCTGGCCTTCCTGGCCGCCCGGCCCGGGGTGGTGGTGCCGCGCAAGGAGATCCTCGCCGAGGTCTGGCGGCAGACCTACGGCGGCGACCAGACCATCGACGTCCACCTCTCCTGGCTGCGCCGCAAACTCGGCGAGACCGCCTCCAACCCCCGCTACCTGCACACCGTCCGGGGCGTCGGGGTCCGGCTGGAGGCCGTCGACGGGCCCGGGGAGCCCCGGACGTGAAGCGCTTCGCGCACTCGCTGCGGTGGGCCATGATCAAGGCCGCCGTGGCCGGGACCACCATGGTCGCGCTGGCCTTCCTCATCCCGCTCGGGCTGATGGTCCAGCAGACCGCCCGGGACCGCGCGTTCACCGCCGCCGAACGGCAGGCCGCCGCCCTCGGCCCGGCGCTCGCCATCACCACCGACCAGGACGCCGTCAACCGGGCGCTGGCCAGTACCGACGCGGGCGCGCAGGGGCGGATGGCCGTCCACCTCCCCGTCCCCACCGGCGTGCCGACCGGCGGCGGACCGGACGGCCCCACCATCGGCGAGGGGCGCGCCCCGCTCGGCGACGTCGCCACCGCCGGCGGCCAGGGCCGCTCCTTCACCGTCGCGGTGCCCGGCGGGTACACCCTGCTCCAGCCGGTCGCGGTGGACACCGGGCGCACCGCCGTGATCGAGGTGTTCGTGGCCGAGAGCGACCTCACCAGGGGCGTCTCCACCGCCTGGCTGGTGCTCTCCGCCGTCGCGCTCGGCCTGGTCGCCATCGCGGTGCTGGTCGCCGACCGGATGGGCGGCCGGATCGTCGCCTCCGCCCGGCGGCTCGCCGCCGCCGCCCGCTCGCTCGGCACCGGGAACCTCGCGGTCCGGGTACCGGTGACGGGCAGGCAGGCCGACGGCAGTCCGGAGGAACTGCGCGAGGCCGCCCACGCGTTCAACGCCATGGCCGACCGGGTCGTCCAACTACTGGCTTCCGAGAGGGAGTTGGCCGCCGACCTGTCCCACCGGCTGCGCACCCCGCTGACCGTCCTGCGACTCAACGCCGCCTCCCTGGGCCACGGCGACGCGGCCGACGCCACCCGCCACGCGGTGGCCCAGCTGGAGCGCGAGGTCGACCAGATCATCCGCTCCGCCCGCCGCGCCCCCGAGGACGCACCGGCCGTCGCGGTCGGCTGCGACGCCGCCGAGGTGATCCGCGAACGGGTGGCCTTCTGGTCCGCCCTGGCCGAGGACGAGGGCCGCCAGTGGCAGCTGGCCGGCGCGGAACAGGCCGCCCCGGTGCCCGTCCAGCGCGCGGACCTGGCCGCCGCGCTCGACGCCCTCCTCGGCAACGTGTTCCGGCACACCGCCGTCGGCACCGCCTTCTCGGTGGACGTCCTGGTCACCGACTCCTCGGTGATCGTGCTGGTCGGCGACGCCGGGCCCGGCTACAGCGACCCGGCCGCCGCCCTCAAGCGCGGCGAGGGCCACGGCGGCGAGGGCTCCACCGGCCTCGGCCTCGACATCGTCCGCAAGCTCGCCGAGTCCACCGGAGGGGACCTGGCGCTCGGTCAGTCCGCCATCCTCGGGGGAGCGGAGATCAGGCTGCGGCTGCGCACCCGGCCGGCGGAGGCGTCCGCCGCGCGGGCCGGACGCCGGCGGCCGCGGGGCCTGCTCTTCCAGAGGTGAGGGGGCGTCGGGCCCGCCCCCGGCCGGCGGCGTGGCGTGGCCTGCTGTTCCGGACGTGAGGGGGCGTCGGGCCCGCCCTCGGCCACCTGCGCCGACCGGGCCGCGGCACCCGACCCTGCGCTGTTCCTTAACGGCGGCCTAAGGGAGTTCTACCCCTGGCTCAGCCGCCCGCCGGAGGCCCCGCGGCGCCGCTAGCGTCGGGTCGCGCCGGTCGCCCGACCGGCGAACGCACCCGGAGGTAGCGCGTCATGACCAGCCAGCCCAACCGCCGTTCCGGCCACCACAGGCGCAGCCGCAAGGGCGCCGTCATCGCGGCCGGCACGGTCGCCGCCGCCGTGGTCGCGGGCGGGGTCGTGGCGCTCGCCTCCTCGGCCAGCGCCGCCTCGCTCGGCGCCGTCTACAGCCGGACCAGCAGCTGGGACTCCGGTTACACCGGGCAGTACCTGGTCACCAACCCGGACAGCCGGCCGATCGACGACTGGACGCTCAGCTTCGACCTGCCGGCCGGGGCGAGGATCGACTCGCTCTGGAACGCCACCTTCACCGCCGTCGGCCGTCACGTCACCGTCAAGCCGGAGTCCTGGAGCAAGCGGCTGGAGCCCGGCAAGAGCGTGGTGGTCGGCTTCGTCGCCCAGGGCTCGGGCGCGGCGCAGGCGGAGCCGGACAACTGCCTGATCAACAACACCTCCTGCCGGGCGGGCGACGGCGGCGCGCCCACGCCCTCGGGGCGCCCCACGGCCACCGGCACGGCGGCCCCCACGGCCTCGGCTTCGCCGTCGGCGAGCGCCACCGCCAAGCCCACCGCGACCGCCACCGCCGAGCCCACCCGGACCGCCACCGCGAAGCCGACCACCCCGGCGCCGGTGCCCACCCCGACCGCCACCCCCACGGCGACCGGTGTGCCCCGCCCCCCGGCCGGCGCCGGGGCCGGCTTCGCCCCGTACGTGGACACCTCCCTCTACCCGCCCTACGACCTGGTCGCCACCGCCAAGGCCACCGGAGTGAAGGACTTCACCCTCGCCTTCGTGGTCTCCGGCGGCGGCTGCGAGCCCAAGTGGGGCGGTGTGAGCGACCTGTCCGCCGACGCGGTGGCCGCGCAGATCGGCGCGCTGCGGGCGGCCGGCGGCGACGTCCGGGTCTCCTTCGGCGGCGCCAACGGCAGCGAGCTGGCCCTCGCCTGCGGCTCGACCGCCGACCTGACCGCCGCGTACCAGAAGGTCGTCGACGCCTACGGGGTGACCAGGCTCGACTTCGACGTCGAGGGCGGCGCGATCGCGAACACCGCCGCCAACACCAGGCGCGCCCAGGCCGTCGCCCAGCTGCAGCGGAACGCCGCCGCCAAGGGCAAGGCCCTCGACGTCTCCTTCACGCTGCCGGCACTGCCCTCCGGCCTCACCCAGGACGGCGTCGGCCTCGTCGCCGACGCCAAGGCCAACGGCGTCGCGATCGGTGCCGTCAACATCATGGCGATGGACTTCGGCGACGGTGTGGCCCCCGACCCGCAGGGCCGGATGGGCGCCTACGCGATCGCCGCGGCCACCGCGACCCAGGCCCAGGTCAAGAGCGTGCTGGGGCTGGACGACGCGGCCGCCTGGCGCAAGGTCGCGGTCACCCCGATGATCGGTGTCAACGACGTCGCCAGCGAGGTCTTCACCGTGGCCGACGCCAAGCAGCTCGCCGACTTCGCGAGGACCAAGCACCTCGCCTGGCTGGCCATGTGGTCCGGGACCCGGGACAAGGCCTGCGAGGGCGGGGCCAAGGGCTACGCCGACGCCACCTGCAGCAGCATCGTCCAGCAGCCGCTGGAGTTCACCCGCACCCTCGGTAGCTACACCGGCTGAGGTCCGCCGGTCGCCGGTCGCCGGTCGCCGGTCCGCCGGTCCGCCGGTCCGCCGGGGCCCCTGGCCGCTCGGCCTCGGCTGCCCGGCCCCTGTTCAGCCCCGGTCGTCCGTGCTCAGTCCGCAGCCGTGCACGGGCGGCCGGGGCACCGGCATCCCCGCGCCGCTCCCGCTCGTGACGCTGGGTAGTCGGCCGTGCCCAGGCCGCGTCGGGCGCCATCCGGTATCGTCGCTGGTTGGCCGAGCGGTGGACGGAGTGGACAGTGACAGCGGTGCAAGACGAGCGAAGTCCGGTGCGGACCGTGCCCGATCCCGCGCCCGCCCCGCTGTCCGACCGGGTGCGGCTCGCGGTCACCGCTCCGGTGCGCGCACTGCGCGAGGCGCCCCGCCGTCCGATGCTGGCCGCGTCGGCCGTGGCCCTGCTGTCGCTGGTCGTGTACGCAGTGGTCCGCCACTTCGTCCACACCTCGATGGTGGACATGATCGTCTACCGGGCGGAGGGTGCCGCCGTCGCCAACGGCACCGACCTGTACGCGCTGCGCGTCACCGAGTGGAACCTGCCGGCGACGTACCCGCCCTTCGCGGCGATGCTGTTCGTCCCGACCACCTGGTTCCCGATCCCCGTCCTCCGGATGGCGATCACTCTCGGCAACCTCGCCCTGCTCGCCCTGCTCGCCCACCTCTCCTTCAAGCTGGTCGGCTGGCCGCGCCGCGAGCTGCGGCCGATCGGGGTGGTCCTGGTGACCGGCCTCGGCGTGTGGCTCGAACCCGTGTTCACCACTCTCCGCTACGGCCAGATCAACCTCGCGCTCGCCTGTCTGATCCTCTGGGACCTCACCCGTTCGGACGCACACCGCAGCAAGGGCATGGCGATCGGCATCGCCGCCGGGATCAAGCTCACCCCCGGCCTGTTCGCCGTCTACCTGCTCATCACCGGACGCGTCCGGGCCGCCTTCACGGCCGGCCTCACCTTCCTCGGCACCTTCCTGCTCGGCGCCCTCCTCCTGCCCGACGCCACCTGGGGCTTCTGGACCGAGTACCTCTACGACTCCTCCCGGGTCGGCAAGACCGAGATCGTCGACAACCAGTCGCTGCGCGGCGCCTTCGCCCGCCTGCTGCACACCGCCGACCCCGGCCTCGCGGCCACCGCCGGCGCCGGCCTGGTCGCGCTGGCCGGCCTCGCCGTCGCCGCCTGGGCCGCCCGCAGCGGACGCTGGCTGCCCCGCTCCGAAGCCTGGGGCGTCTGCTGCGCCGCCGTCACCGCCGTCCTGATCTCGCCGATCAGCTGGACCCACCACTGGGTGTGGTGCGTGCCCGTGCTGGTCCTGCTCGCCGCCGAGGCCTCCGTCGAGCATGCCCGCCCGGCGGGCGTGCGCAGGCTGCGCTGGCGGGCGGTGTTCTGGGCCACGGCCCTGGCCTTCGCCTCCTTCGCGATGTGGGCCGCGAAGCCGCTCGGCCCCGCCGTCCTCCACATGTCACCGCTGCGCCAGCTGCCCACCTCGATCTATCCGTGGGTCGGACTCTGCTTCCTGCTCGCCGCCGCCATCCGGATAAGGGCCCGGCGGCGCTCCGCCGGGGCTCCCCTCGTCCGGCTGCCCGGCCAGCGCAACGGCGGCGGCGGACCGGACGCCACCCGCGGTCGTCAGCAGGCCCCCGCGGCCCGCTGAGCCGGCGGGGGCGCCGTCCCCCTGCTCCCGGTCCTGCTCCTCCCGCCGGCGCCGGTGCGCCTCGTGGACGTGCCAGTGCACGCTGCGGCGCACGCCTACGCGAGCAGCTCGGCGAGCGAGCCGTCCATGTCCAGGGCGGCCAGCTCGCTGCCCGGCGGGACCAGCCGGTGCGCCCGCTCCAGCCAGGCCGCGACGGCCGGCAGCGGAGCCTCCAGCAGCGCGTCCCCGGCGGGCGAGCTCAGCGCCATGCAGAGCACGCTGCGCCGACCGGAGCGGGTCGGCCAGATCCGCACGTCGCCCTGGCCGCACGGGCGGAAGGTGCCTTCGACCAGCAGCTCGCGGGCGAACACCCAGGTCACCGGGGAACCGGTGTCCAGGTGGAAGGTGATGTAGACGGCGTACGGGTCGTGGCTGCCGTAGGTCAGCCGGGCCGGGACGGGGACGCTGTGCTCGGGGGAGAGCACCAGGCTGAGCTCCAGCTCGTGCTCCACGACGCTGACGGGGCGGTCCATGATCGTCTTCCTCTCTGGCTTCGGTTCGTGCCCGGTTCCGGGCGCTGTGACCTTTGAGAGGGCGGTCCACACCGGCTCTTACAGACGTTTCCTGTTTTTCTTCGGGAACTTCCGGGAGGGGTGGTGAAGGGGGCGGGATGCGGCGCGTGCAGCTGCGTCGCGCGCCGGTTCCCTTACCCCGGGCGGCCCGCCGCTGTCCGGCGATTGGCCAACTTCTCCTCGGCACTCCGGTGAGGTACTACCCTTTGTGACTGCTCGGCGACAGTCCGCCCATCGCCGGCGCCCCCACTCGCGCGCCGAGCGCCCGGGGCGCGCGCGGGCGCACCGCAGTGGCCGGCGACCTCGTTGAGACCTTGCGTGTTGAGACCCGTTCCGATCCGTTCCGACCGTGCCGACCCCCTTCGGCCCCGTCGAGACCTGGCAGGAGAGGAGACCCCCATGGCGGACCGCCCCTTCGCTGCCGACGGCGACCCGGCCGTCGCACCCGAGCCGGGCTACTACCCCGACCCCTCCATCCCGGGCTTCGTCCGGTACTGGGGCGGCGCGGCCTGGGTGCCGGGCACCAGCCGCCCGGCGCCCGCCGAGGGCGAGGTGCTGGTACCGCCCCGGTTCGCCACCCGGCGGCCGGGGCCCGGGCTCGGCTCCGGGGCCGGCCCTGGCTCCGGCTCCGGGCTCGGCCCTGGTCCCGGCCCGGCCGGGCCGCGGGTGGCGCCGCTCCCGGTGGTGCCCGTGCCGCAGGCCCGCTCGCACTCGCCGATGACGCCGTCACCGGCACCGTCACCGTCGCCGCCGGTGCCGTCGTCCCTGCCTCCGGTCTCGGAGCGGCCGCCGTCCCCGTTCGCCCCATCGCCCGTGCCGGCGCCCTCGTCCGCGCGCCCGTCCGGAACGTCCGGTGACACCGGGCCGGTCTACCTCGACCAGACCACCGGCGGGGCCTCCTTCGTGGTCGGGCCGCGCGTGGCCGAGGTGATCGGCGGGCCGGTGTTCCGCACGGTCGAGGCCGGCGCGGATGAGGCTCAGGGAGGGTCCGGCTGGCAGGCCGACCCGCGGGAGCAGCGGGGCCTGATGGAGACCGGCGGATCGCCGCGCTGGGTCTCCTGGGGGGTGCTTCCGGGGGCGCCCGAGGCGGAGGAGGGGCGCGCGGAGGTTGAGCATGCTCCGGTTGCCGTGGAGATCGCCGCCGCGACCGCGCCCGCCATGGCGGTGACCGTCCGGGAGGCGCCTGGGCCGACCGCGGTCGCCGCCGCGGTGGCGTCGCCGACGGCCGTGGCGGAGCCGATCGTCGGGGCGGAGCCGATCGTCGGGGCGGAGCCGATCGTCAGGGCGCAGCCGGGGCAGGAGCCGGCTCCGGATCCGGAGGCCGGGGCCGAGGTCGAGATCGAGGTGGAACCGGCGGCCCGGGCACGGGTCGTCGGGGTCGCCGAGGCCGAACCGGAGACCGTGCCCGTTCCCGGGCGGGAGGCGCCGGTGCCGGTTCCCCGGCCGGCTTCCGCGCCCGCGCCGGCACGCGTCTCCGGTGCCCCGCTGCCCGCCGTGCGGCCGGCCCGCACGACCGCGGTCCGGCGCCGGCCCGGCTCCGCCGCCCCGGCCGCCGCCACGGTGCCGGCCGGGCTCGGGCGGCGGCTGGCTGCGCGCGCGGTGGACACCGGCGTCCTGCTGGTGGTCGCCGTCGCCGCCGGTATCCCGCTCGGCCGCTCGGTGGCCGACCACCTCCAGCAGAAGCTCGACCAGGCCAAGATGGCCAGCTTCCTCGCCCGCCGTGAGGTCCAGGTCTGGCTGGTGGACGACGTGGTGCTGGGCAAGCTGGCCGTGCTGCTCGGCATCCTGCTGTTCGCCGGCCTGCTCTACGAGGTGCTGCCGATCGCCCGGACCGGCCAGACCTTCGGCAAGCGGCTCGCCCGGATCCGGGTCGTGGACGCCACCCGGCCCGGTGCGTCCAGGCTGAGCCTCGGCCGTTCGCTGCTGCGATGGGCCGTCAGACAGGTCGGGCTGGTGCTGCTGCTCGGCCTGGTGTGGCCGGTGTTCGACCGTCCGGCGCGCCGCGGGTGGCAGGACCGGGCAGCCGGGACCAGGGTGGTCCGCGGCTGAGCAGGCGGGCGTACCAGGCCCGGCTCCGAGGTCGGGGCCGGGGCCGTTTCGGCCCCGTGGCAACAAAACGGACAAAATGTCCTGAGCCTCGAGAATGTGCGGTGTTCTACTCGGGGAATGAGCACCCACGACCCCTCAGGCCCCCAGCCGGAGGGGGGCGGTAAGCCCTCCTTCGACAAGCAGCCACCGAACCCCGGCGGCGGCGCGCCGGAAGGCGAACCGCCGGGCCCGACCCCCTCCGGCACCCCGGCCGGCACCCCGCCCGAAGGCCCCGGCGCCTACCAGGGCACCTACGGCGGCTCCGGCTACGGCCAGGACCCGTACGGCCGACCGCCGTACGACCAGCCGCCCCACGGCCAGGTCCCGCCCGGCTACGGCCCCGGCGCGTACGGCACCCCCGGCGCCGGGCCCGTTCCCGGCATGCCCCCGATCGGCACCTGGCCCAGGCGGATCACCGCCCGGCTCATCGACTACGTCCTCATGCAGGCCGTCGGCGTGCTCGTCGTCGGCCCCTTCGTCGACCTCGGCACCCGCGAGGGCTCCACCGGCGCCTTCTGGCTCGGCTGCGCCATCTACCTCATCTACGAGGGCCTGATGCTCAGCCGGGACGGCCAGACCCTCGGCAAGAAGGCGATGAAGGTCCGCGTCGCCATGCTGATCGACGGGAACTCGCCCACCCAGTCCGCCGCCTGGACCCGCGCCGCCGTCTACATCCTCCCGGCCGTGCTCTGCTGCGCCGGCCTGTGGTGGCTCATCGACGGGATGTTCGGCGTCTTCGACAAGCCCTACCGGCAGTGCATCCACGACAAGGCCGCGAAGACCGTGGTGGTCACCACCGAACTCTGAGCGCGGCGGCGGTACGACGCCCGGCGGCGGATCAGCGCTGCCGGGCGTACGGGCGTCCGGCTCCGGCGGGGGCGGCCCCGGCCCGCTCGGCCACGACCGCCGAGCGGGCCGAGCCCGACCGCGGGAACACCGTCACCACGGTGCCGAGCACCAGCGCGACGACCACCGGCACCGCGACCCCCAGGACGCCCGAGGCACCCGACACGGCCAGCAGGGCCACCGTGACGGCGACGACGGTGAACGAGCCGAGGCAGAACCGGGCAGCGGACGGACGCGGCATGGCGGGGCCCTTCGCACGTCGGGGGAAACGGGCGGCGACGGTGCCGGCGCCAAGGGGCCCGTCCGTCAACGGAGTTCGCTGAGGCCAGGCTAACCCGCAGGATCGGGGGGCACGGGGGGCGCACGGGCTCACCCCGGGGTCGTCCGGGCCCCTCGGTACGGTGGGAGCCGCCCGCACCAAGCAGACCGGGGGAACCGACCGTGCCCATTCCTGCCGACTGGCCGACAACCGAGGCCCAGGCACTCGCCGAACAGGAGCGGCTCCGGCCGCTCGTCCAGGCCGTCGACGACGGACCCGGGGAGCGGCTGATCGCCGGGGTCGACGTCGCGTACGACGACGACCACGACCTCGTCGTCGCCGCAGCCGTCCTGCTCGACCGCGACACCCTGGACGTCGTCGAGGAGGCCACCGCCGTCGGCCGGATCGCCTTCCCCTACGTCCCCGGACTGCTCGCCTTCCGCGAACTCCCCGCCGTCCTCGACGCCCTGGCCGCCCTCACCCGCACCCCCGACACCGTCGTCTGCGACGGCTACGGCCTCGCCCACCCGCGCCGCCTCGGCCTCGCCAGCCACCTCGGCGTCCTCACCGGACTGCGCACCCTCGGCGTCGCCAAGACGCCCTTCACCTTCCACCACCGCGAACCGGACGCCGACCGCGGGTCCTGGGCCCCGCTCACCGACCCCGCCACCGGCGAGGAGGTCGGCCGCGCGGTGCGCACCCGCGCCGGCGTGAAACCCGTCTACGTCTCGGTCGGCCACCGCATCGGCCTCGACACCGCCGTCCGCACCACCCTCGACCTCGCCCGCCGCTACCGGCTGCCCGAGACCACCCGGCACGCCGACTCCCTCTGCCGCCGCGCCCTGGCCGACGCCCTGCGCACCCGGACGCCCTCGAACTGACCGTGCCCCGGGCGGGATTCGGGCCCGGTGTGTTAGACATGGGGCACCGGGGCCCGGCCCCGCGACCACAGGGGAACGGACGCACGGGGGAGGCGCCGAGGTGGGATCAGGAACCGGTTCGACCGGCGGCAACGGACAGGGCTACCGGGTCGAGATCGAACAGCTCCGCACCTTCGCCGGCCAAGTGCGGCTGCTGCTCAAGGCGTTCGAGAAGGACGCGAACGGCACCACCGCCCACGGGGTCAGCGGCATCGGCAAGGACGCCTTCGGCACCTTCGCCGAGGCCACCGAGATCCACAGCCGCTACAGCACCATGCGGGACGCCCTGCGCGACGTGCTCAACCAGCTCCAGAGCGCCGTCGACGAGGCCCAGAAGAGCGCCGAACTCACCGCGACCAACTACGAGGAACACGACCAGCACGTGGCCAAGAAGCTCAAGCTCGCGGACGACGGCTGGTCGGTCGCCGACCCGTCCGCCACCAGCCGGGCCGCCTACGCCGCGAACCAGGTCCCGTCCACCCGCGGCAACGCCACCCGCTAGCCCGCAGCCCGCCACCCGAACGGAGGGGAACCACCCGTGGTCTACACCGACTTCACCAAGTACAGCCACGCCCAGCTCCGCACGATGGCGCAGGCCCTCGACCCCGGCGCGGTGATGGCCGCCGGCGACCCCTGGCGCAAGGCGGCGACCACCCTCAAGGAGATCCGCAAGACCCTCACCAAGGCCAGCACCGAGGCCGCCACCTCCTGGGAAGGCCCCACCAGCAACGCCTTCCACACCCGCATGCTCAACCTCGCCGCCAGCATCAACGAGGCCGCCGCCTACGCCAACGACGCGGCCAACACCCTCCACAACATGTCCGAGGCCATGGCCAAGGCCAAGCGCGACATGCCGGAGGAACCGGGCAACTGGGACAAGCTCAAGGACACCGTCGGCGACGTCTTCAGCACCGACGACGAGCACGTCCCCATCGCGGACCGGAAGAAGGCCGAAGCGGCGGCGGTCATGCAGACCCTGGCGATGCACTACCGCATCGCAACGCCGGCGTTGAAGGCTCCGCCGTTGAACGGAAAGCCGTCGGCAAGGCGAGACGAACCCGATTCGGGATCACAGAACGACCCGAGTGGGGAAGCTGCAGTGGCGGCCGCCGTTGTCGCGGGGACGTCGTTCGGAACTGGGGGAACGTCGTCGAGGTCCACGACCGTACCCCCGTCGCAGTCGCGGAAGTCTTCCGTACCTCCGGCGGGATCCGGGTCCGCATCCAAGAATGTGGTGACCGACCCCGGTATCAAGGGAGGTACGGCACAGGCTCCACCGAAATCGTCGACCCCAGCGGGTCGTGGTCCCGAACCCGGCATCTCCGGCACTCCGGTGTCCCGCCCGGCTGGAACCGTGCCGAGTCCTGTGACATCCGGGACCCAGACGTCCGGCCTGAACACCCCACCACCGGCAGGTCCCGCGAGCGGGCCTGCTGGCGGTGGCGGACAGACGACTGCCACTGCTCCCCAGCCGATGCTGCAAGCCGCCCCGGTCGGACCGGGCTTCGAGCAGGACAAGGCGGCCGGAACCGCTGGCAAGGGGCCGCGCGGCACGGCACTAGTCGAGAGTGCCGGCCCCCACGGGCGCGGGGAAACATATCCGGGCATCGGAGCCGGCGGCCGTGCCGCACCCGTAGCCAAAGAGGTGGCCGGAAAACTGGCCCGGCCTGGCGGAGCGGTTCCTGAGAGAACCCCGCCCAGCTCCGGAGCACGCGGCGCACAGGCCTTCACGGAGGGCGGGACCGGGCTAGGCGCCCGAAACAGAGTGGCTGCCGAGTCCGGAATCCCTGGTACAGGCATCATGGCGTCCGGCGGTCCGGCTCCCGATGCGCAGCGCCGCAGAAAAGACCGGGGTAAGAGCGGTCAGCGGCCGGACTTCCTCGTCGAGGACGAGGAAACCTGGGCGTCGGACAAGCCGTCCAACCCGAACGTGGTGGAATGAGGCCGGTCCGTGAGCGGACCGGCGATCTGATCGCATCCCGCAGATCAGTGATTTGCGGGATGCCTCGTTGAATGGGGTGACCGGGTTTGACGAGCCGCCTGTTGGCGCGTGGTACGTCGGTGTTTGCCGCCGGGGCATTGGTCTGGGTCGCCCTACCGGTGGCATCAGCTGATCAGATCAGAGACCAGCAGTGGGCTTTGAAGTCGTTTGCCGCAGAGACGAAGGTCTGGCCGAGCAGTCAGGGCGACGGGATCGTCGTTGCTGTCATCGACACCGGTGTGAACCAGGAACACCAGGACCTGATCGGTCAGGTGCTTCCCGGAGCCGACTTCTCCGGCGGTGGAACGGACGGGCGCGTTGACACCGACGGCCACGGCACCGGAATGGCGAGCCTGATTGCCGGGCATGGCCACGGCGCACAGGCAGGGATCATGGGACTGGCCCCAAAAGCCAAGATCCTGCCAGTGAAGGTGCGCACGGATGGCGACGGGCCTGATTCCCAGCCGAGTCCTGATTCTCAACAGAACGACCTGGCAGATGCGATCCGCTTCGCGACGGACCACGGCGCGAAAGTGGCCAGTATCTCTCTCGGAGGGCGCTCCCGTTTCGACTCACGACTGCGAAAAGCCGTCAACTACGCGATTTCGAAGGACGTTGTGCTCGTCTCCAGTACCGGCAACACCGGGGCGGACATGGATGTCGAATATCCTGCTGCATTCCCAGGTGTGGTAGCCGTCGGGGCCGTCGATGTCAACGGAGCTGTCTGGGAAAAGTCCACTTCGGGCCCCGAGACCACACTCACCGCGCCCGGTGTGGGAATCTATCGAGCCACGGCCAAGTCATCGACCGATGCCGAGCGCAGGAGCGGCACCTCCGACGCCACCGCCTACGTCTCCGCCACCGCTGCGCTCATCCGGTCCAAGCACCCCAGCCTGTCCGCCGGCCAGGTGATCAACCGGATGATCAAGACCGCCACCCCTCCGGCCAACGGCTCGGTCGTCCCCAACAACCACTACGGCTACGGGACCGTCGCTCCCGCGAAGGCGCTTGAGGCCGATCCGGCCGTGGACAACGGGCCCACCGAGAACCCGTTGGTGAAGCGGCCGGAGTCCAAGGGCGCCCCGCCGGTCGATGACGATGCGGACGCGACGGACCAGCCCTCCGTGGCGCCCGTGGTCCCCGCAGCGGACGGTGGGGGCAACGGCGGCGACGGCACGGGCCTGGTCCTCGGTGCCGCGGCCGCCGGTGCCGTGGTGATCGGTGCGTCGGTGGCCGCGGTGCTGGCGGCTCGGCGACGGCGGCGGAGGCGGACGGCGACGGCCGCCGCCGCAGCATGGCAGCAGCAGCAGCCGCCGCCGTACCAGGACTCCCAGCAGTACTCCCACCAGCCCCCGCAGGACCGCCGACCCCCGCACGGCGGCCCCGGTCGGTGAGCGGCGGGCCGGCCGCGCTATTCGGCGACGGCGATCTGCTGCCGGTGGTGGGCCGGGTCGGTGACTTCGTCGACGACGGCGAGGGCGAGGTCGGCCTGGGCGATGCGGGTGCCGAGGACCTGGGGGCCGCCGACCCGGTAGCGGCCGGTGCCGGGGGCGGTGCGGTCGAGGTCCATCGACGGGGTGACCACGACCCAGTCGAGCTCGGCGGGGGAGCGGCGCAGCAGGTCGAGGGCGGCGGCGTGGCCGAGGGAGAAGGTGCGGTACTCCTCGGGGAACGCGGGGTCGTCGTGGACGGCGACGCCGGGCGTGGTCTCCAGGGTGGTGGCGACGCCGACGCTGACGAGTCGCCGTACGCCGGCCCGGCCGAGGCCGGTGACGAGCGCCGTGGTGGCGGCGGTGTAGAAGTCGGCGGACGGGGTGTCGGGGGTGTACACGGAGCTGACGGCGGCGGTGTGTCCGGGGGCGCTCGCGGCGACGGCGGCCGGGTCGGTGACGTCGCAGCGCAGCAGGGTGACGCCGTCCCCGGCGAGGTCGGCGTGGCGTCCGGGGTCGCGGACGGCGGCGGTGACGGTGAGGCCGCGGCGGCGGGCTTCGGTGAGGACGGCTCGGCCGACCTGTCCGCCCGCGCCGTAGACGATGACGTCCGCGCGGTGCTGTCCGGTCGTGGTGCTGGTCATGGGCGCTCTCCTGTCCGGTGGGGCGGGCGTGGCGTGCCGCCGTTGCCGGGACGGTAGTGCGGAGGGTGCCGGTTACTTCAACGGTACCGACCGCGGCGGGTACGGTCGGGGGTATGACGCGACCCGTTCCCGAGCCGCTTCCGGCGGACTTCTTCCCGGCCGACTGCCCGGTGCCGACGGTGCCGGTGCTGGGCAGCCGCAAGTGGGCGTGGAAGATCATCCGCTGTCTGGAGGGCGGCCCCCGCCGCTTCTCCGAGCTGCGCGTCCCGTTGGTCGGCATCACCGCCAAGGTGCTGGCGGAGTCGCTGCGTTCGATGGAGCAGGACGGGGTGGTGGCCCGGACGGCGTACGCCGAGAACCCGCCGCGGGTGGAGTACGAGCTGACGCCGCTGGGCCGTACGCTGCTCGTGCCGATGGACTCGCTGTGCGAGTGGGGCCAGGAGCACCTGGGCAGCCTGCTGGCGGCCCGGCTGGAGCACGAGCGCCACGGCGGCTGAGCCGGACGTCCTGGCAGTATTTCGGCGACCGCTGGCGCCCCTGCCGCTGGTGGACGGACGATCCGGGCGGCGATGCTGGCCCCATGACCACTGCTGAGAACGCCCCGAGCCCCGCCGACGCCGTCGTCCCGGACACCAAGGACTGGACGTGGGTGCTGGAACGCCCCTGTCCGGACTGCGGGTTGGACACCCCCGGGGTCGTGGCCACCGATGTCGCCGCGATGGTGCGGGCCAACGCGGACCGCTGGCTGGCGGTGCTGGCGGGGGACGAGGAGGAACTGCGCCGCCGTCCGTCCCCGGGGGTCTGGTCGGACCTTGAGTACGCCTGCCACGTCCGGGACGTCTTCCGGTTGTTCCTCGTCCGGTTGAACCTGATGCTGGACCAGGAGGACCCGCTGTTCGCCAACTGGGACCAGGACGAGACGGCGGTGGCCGAGCGCTACGGGGAGCAGCGGCCGCAGGCGGTGGCGGGGGAGCTGGCGGAGGCCGCCGAGGCGCTGGCGGCGGGGTTCGAGGCGGTGGCGGCCGGGCAGTGGCAGCGGACCGGGAACCGCAGTGACGGGGCGCGGTTCACGGTCGAGTCCTTCGCCCGGTACCTGATCCACGACCCGGTGCACCACCTGTACGACGTCACGGGCGAGCGGGTCTGACGCCTCCGGGCGAAGGCCGGTTCACCAGCCGGAGGCCTCGTGCAGCATGGTGCGCCGCAGTCGCCCGGCCACGCTGGCGGTGTCGGTGCCGATGACGTCGGCGATCTCGGGTGCGGCGAGGCCGACGACGTAGTGGAGGATCGCCAGGTCGTCGTCGGCGGGGTGGCGGTCGGGCGTGCCGGCGGCCTGCCGGCTGTGTTCGGCGACGGTGGTGCGCAGGATCTGCCAGGCGAGCGCGGTCGGGTTGGGGCTGGTCAGCAAGTCGCGCCAGTGGACGGCGATTTCGGCGAAGGCCTGCTGCACGGCGGTGGCCGCGTCGACCTGCTCGGTCAGCCACACCCGGGCGTAGCTGAGGTACCGGGGGCGGTGGAGTTCGCAGAAGGCCGCGAATTCCAGTGGTAGGTCCTCCGGTTCGCCGGGCTCGGGATGGTGCTCGGCGGCGCTCGTGTGACGGTTGGTCATCTCGTCTTCTCGGAAGGGGAGATGGGTTTGTGACGGTCGATCATCTGTGCTCACTCTACGGTAGGCCCTCGGTGCGCTGGGTGACCAATCTGATGGAATGCCCGGAACCCGCCGCCGCGCGACCGGTTCCGGCGAGAGCGGGTGCGGCTCGGGCGGCGGTACTGCCGGTCGGGGTCGGGCGGGGGTCGGCCGGGGACCGGACCGGGAAGTGCTGCGCAGTGGAGCGGGGGGACGTAGGTGCGAGCGTGTCGCTGCTGGTCAGAGGGTGTGGCAGGTCGATTGCTGCGGGCAGTTGAGGTGCCACCGTAGGGCCTCGCGGGGCCTGCGTCCACGCCCACGGCGCGAAGCGGCGCCCGCACAACCATCCGCGCAACCGCACTCACGGCGGGTGTTTCATCCGGGCGGGTCGGGCTGGACGGTCGGCGTGCGGGGATGGTCGTTGTGCGGGGATGGTCGGCGTGCGGGGGCGGCCGACGTGCGGCGACGGCCGGCGGCGCGGGACGGCCGGCCGCAGCGGCTCCCAGCGGCTCGCAGCGCCCTGAGCGCCCTGAGCGGCCCGGGGCGCGGGGCTCGGCGTTCGCGCCCCGGTGGCCTGCGGCGACCGGGGCGCGGGGCGGGGCGGCGCGGGGCCGCCCGGTCAGGAACCGGTGCGGACTTCCGAGGGGGAGAACCGGTCGCCGACGGTGCTGCCGCGTTCGACCTGGGCCGGAAAGCCCTCGACGGCGCGCCGCCGGGCCAACTGGGCGGCCGCCGCGGTGGTGTCCTCGCGCTCGCACCGGTGGGTGCCGAGGCTGCCCGGGCCTCCGAGGCCGCCGGAGCCGTTGAGCCCCCCGGAACCGCCGGGACCGCCGGCGGTGCAGGTCGGGTGCCCGCCGGCCCCGTGCCCGTCGGCGGGGTGCCCGCCACCCGCATGCGTCGTCCCGGGGTGCCCGCCACCCGCGTGCGTCGTCCCGGGGTGCCCGCCACCCGCGTGCGTCGTCCCGGGGTGCCCGCCACCCGCGTGCGTCGTCCCGGTGTGCGCCCCGCCCGCGTGCGACGCCCCGGCGTGTGCCGCCCCTGCGTGCGCCCCCGCCGCCCGTCGGCGCCGGCCGAGCGCGATCCGCTCGGCGTGTTCCTCGGCCGCCTGTCTAGCCGCCAGATAGGCCTGCACGGCCGCCATTCCGTAGACCGGCTGGATCAGCTGGTGCCCCTTGAAGAACGGTCTGGCCGGTGCGAATCCGGCGGCGACCACCAGGTCGCGGATCTCGGCTATCTCCGCCTCGCTGCGGGCGGTGAAGCGGACCTCCCAGCCCTTCTTGTACGTATGGCCCTTCTCGCCGCTGCGGCGCGCCGGGTCCGGGCGGCGGACGTATCCGGGCAGTCGGCCGAGGCGGAGCTGGGCCGCGCGGAGGCCGGCGGTCTCGTCACGTGACATGACGCAAGCCTAGGCAATCGCGGGGGCGGGTTTGACGCCCGGAGGGTCCCTCGCCGTATGCCCTTGGTCACTCTGGGTCAGGCGACCAGGTCGACGATCGTTTTTGATCGAACCTGATAGGCGCATGAACGTCATTTACTCCAAATGGGTGAGGGTATGGGGACTTTAGTGCGGGCTGGTCCCGGTTTCGCGACGGTTGGGTAACAGTACGTCAGGCTGCGACTCACGGGCCGCGGTCGTTGGGGATGGTGTCGGCATGAGTTACCGGATCCCCTCGCCGCCGCCCTCGCTCGAGGAGTTGGCGAAGCGTCAGCAGAACGTCGTCACCGCGAGCCAGCTGCGCGCCCGGGGCGTGCCGACCCGGGTGGTCACCGAGCACTGCCGCCGGGGCGGCCCCTGGCAGCGGCTGCTGCCCAGGGTCTACCTGCTGCAGTCCGGCGAGCCCACGCCGGAGCAGCGGATGTGGGCCGCGCTGCTGTACGCGGCGCAGAACGGCCGGGAGGAGGGCCGCCGCGAGGGCGCCGTGATCACCGGCGCGGCCGCGCTGGCCCTGTACGGCTTCGCCGCCGTGCCCCGGCTCCCGGCGGTGACCGGGGTGGACGTCCTGGTGCCGCGCCAGCGCCGGCTCAAGGACGCCGGTGAGGTGCGGATCCGGCGCACCGAACGGGAGTTGGTGGCCCGCTCGGTGCACGGCCTGGCCTGCGCGCCGGTGGCCCGGGCGGTCGCCGACGCGCTGCGCGAGTGGACCGCCGACCCGGCGACCGGGGCGCCGGTGCGCGAGGTGCTGCGCGAGGCCGTCTCCCGCCCCGAGGACCGCTGCACCGTCCGGGAGTTGACGGCCGAGCTGGTCGACTCCGGGCTGACCGCCGATCCCAGGGTGCGCGCCGCGCTGGACGAACTCCTCGCGGCCGAACGGGACTTCGTCCTGGAGCAGGTCGACCGGATGGTCGACGAGTGGTTGCTGCCGGCCCCGCTGACCGCCCCGGAGCTGCGGATGCGCGGCGGCACCTACATCGCCGTCCCGGACCTCTACTGGCCGGAGCGCGGCGTCGCCGTGGAGGTGGACTCGGACCTGCGCTGCGTCAGCGAGGGGGAGGCCGCCTGGGTGCGCGGCGGCCAGCACCGGATGGAGTACCTGGGCATCCGGGTGGTGTACGTCTCCGGGGCCCGGCTGGCCGCCGACCCGGAGGCGGTCGGGGACGAGCTGTGCGAGGCCTACCGGGTCGGCGGGACGGACGTGGTGGAGCTGCTCGTGGTCTGAACGCCGCCCGCGGTCACCGCACTTACCGGCGGACCACCGGTGTGCCGACCAGCTCCACCCCGGCCGCGCGCAGCTCCTCCAGCGCGGCGGCGGTGGTCTCCGGGGCCACCCCCGCGGTGAGGTCGAGCAGCACCCGGGTGGTGAACCCGGCCCGTGCGGCGTCCAGGGCGGTGGCCCGGACGCAGTGGTCGGTGGCGATCCCGACCACGTCGACCTCGTCGACCTGCCGTTCGCGCAGCCACTCCGCCGGGCCGCGCTCGTTCTCGTCCAGCCCCTCGAAGCCGCTGTACGCCGCCGAGTAGGCGCCCTTGTCGAAGACCGCCTCGACCGCGCCGGAGATCACGGCGGGCGCGAAGTTGGGGTGGAAGCCCACGCCCTCGGTGCCGGCCACGCAGTGCACGGGCCAGCTGGAGACGTAGTCCGGGTCGGCGGAGAAGTGGTCGCCCGGGTCGATGTGGTGGTCCCGGGTGGCGAGGATGTGCCGGTACCCGGCGGCGGACTCGGCGATCAGGTCGGTGATGGCGGCGGCCACCTCGGCACCGCCGGCGACGGCCAGGCTGCCGCCCTCGCAGAAGTCGTTCTGCACGTCGACGACGATCAGTGCCCGGTGCATGGCTCGCATCCTCGGATGTGGGGGCGGTGCGCCCCGGTGGTCGGGGTCCTCGGCGGCTCGGTGAGGACTGGCTGAACTCTACGGCTGACTCTAGGGAGTGGCGCGCGGGGGCGGAAGGCCCGGGGACCGACCGCCGGTCCGCGCGGATCCGGCCCGGTCGGATCAGCCGATCAACTCGGTGGGGATGACCGGGTCGCCCTTGGAGAGCTGGGTGGCCGACAGCGGCAGTGCCGCCCGGGCCCTGATGTGCCGGTCGCGGGCCGCGGCGAGCGGCTCGCGACCGACCGTCTCGCCGCCCAGCACCAGCGGCACCTGCACGAGGTGCGGCCGCAGGGCCTCCGGGACGGGGCCGGTGCCGACCACCTCGGCCTCGGCCACGCCCTCGGCGTCGGGGCGGCGGGCGGCCCACTTGCGCCCGCCGATGCTGGTCTTGCCGCCGGCCGCGCGCTTGGCCACCGGCACCAGCGGGCCGTCCTGCCCGCCGGCCCGGGCGACCAGCTTGTAGACCATCGCGCAGGTGGGGTGCCCGCTGCCGGTGACCAGGCTGGTGCCGACGCCGTAGCCGTCCACCGGCGCGGCGGCCAGGGCGGCGATCGCGTACTCGTCCAGGTCCGAGGTGACGATGATCCGGGTCTGCTCGGCGCCGAGCTCGTCCAGCTGCCGGCGGACCCGGTGCGCCGCCAGGATGAGGTCGCCCGAGTCGATCCGGACCGCCCCCAGCTCCGGGCCGGCCACCTCGACCGCGGTGCGCACGGCCTCCCGCAGGTCGAAGGTGTCGATCAGCAGCGTGGTGCCCTTGCCCATCGAGGCGATCTGCGCCTGGAAGGCGTCCCGTTCGCTGTCGTGGACGAGGGTGAAGGCGTGGGCGGAGGTGCCGGTGGTCGGGATGCCGTACTGGAAGCCGGCCTCCAGGTCGGAGGTGGCGGTGAAGCCGGCCACGTACGCGGCGCGGGCGGCGGCGACGGCGGCCTGCTCATGGGCCCGGCGGGCGCCCAGTTCGATCACCGGACGGCTGCCGGCGGCGGCGGTCATCCGGGAGGCGGCGGCCGCGACGGCGGAGTCGAAGTTGAGGATCGAGAGGATCACCGTCTCCAGGATGACCGTCTCGGCGAAGCTGCCCTCGACGGTGAGCAGCGGGGAGCCGGGGAAGTAGACCTCGCCCTCGGGGTAGCCGTGGATGTCGCCGCGGAAGCGGTAATCGGCGAGGTAGCGCAGCGTGTCGTCCTCGACCACGCCCTGGTCCGCCAGCCAGTCCAGTTGGGTGGTGCTGAAGCGGAAGTTCTCCACCGCGTCCAGCACCCGGCCGGTACCGGCCATCACGCCGTAGCGGCGGCCGGCGGGCAGTCGGCGGGTGAACACCTCGAAGACGGAGCGGCGGTGCGCGGCCCCGCTGCGCAGGGCGGCCTGCAGCATGGTGAGCTCGTAGCGGTCGGTGAGGAGCGCGGTCGACCCGGCCGCGCGCACTGAAGTGGCGTCCATGAGGATGATGCTACTACCACTTAGCGTCAGAGTGACGATTTCTCGCGACGCGACCTGGGTCGGAATCGCCCGGGTGTCCCCCGGATGGCAGCATGGGCCTTGAGGGTTCACGGACGAGTGTGCAAATGAGGAGGCCCGGCGGTGAGTGTCGCGCCCGCGGAGATCGAGCGCCCGGAGGTCGAAGGACAACCGGTGGCCGAGCCGGACACCCCCTGGGTGACCATCGTGCACAACGACCCGGTCAACCTCATGAGCTACGTCCAGTACGTCTTCCAGGCCTACTTCGGGTACCCGAAGGACAAGGCCCGGAAGCTGATGATGGACGTGCACACCAAGGGCCGGGCGGTGGTCTCCAGCGGCTCCCGCGAGGAGATGGAGCGCGACGTCCAGGCGATGCACGGCTACGGCCTGTGGGCGACGCTCCAGCACGACTGAGCGCCCGCCCGGCGCGCCGGGCCGAGCGCACCGGAGCGGACGCTCCGGGTGCACCGGGTGCCCGCCGGCACCCCCCATACGACTGACCGCCCGCCGGCCCGGCGGCGCGGCCGAAGACGACGAAGACGGGCTGACCGATACAGATGGCTGGGTTGTTCGAGAGCACCGGCGATGGCGGCGCGGCGATCGCGCTGGACGAGGTGGAGGCCTCCATCCTGCGCTCGCTGGAAGTGCAGATGCTGGAGCTGATCGGGCCCGGCCCGGGCGGCGACGGGGGCGACCCGCTGGCCGCGCTGTTCGCCGAGGGCCCGTCCGAGGCCCCTGCGGACCCGGCGCTGGCCCGGCTGTTCCCGGACGCCTACGGCGATCCGGCGAAGCCGGACGACCCGGAGGCGCTGGCCGCCTCCGCCGAGTTCCGCCGCTACACCGAGCTCGACCTGCGGGCCCGCAAGCGGGACGACGCGCTGCAGGTGGTGCGGACGCTGGACGGCCTCGGCGACGCCGGGGTGGTCAAGCTGCCCGCCGCGGAGTGCCCGCGCTGGCTGGGCGCGCTGAACGACCTGCGGCTGACCCTCGGCGTGCGGCTGGACGTCACCGAGGAGGACGAGCGGGGCCTCTACGAGCTGCCGGACGGCGACGAGCGCAAGCCGCTGGTGATGGCCTACCTGTGGCTGGGTGCTCTCCAGGAGTCGCTGCTGGAAGCGATCACCGACTGAGAACGGTCACCGGCTGAGAACGGTCACCGACCGGAAGCGGAGTCCTTCCGTCCGACCTTCGGTGCGATCCTGCCCGTTTTCGGGCAAACGACGACTGTTCCGTCCAGCATGTGGACGATCATCAGGAACATTTCTGTCCAAATCGGGCAAACCCTATCAGGTCATGCTCAAATATCGCTCAGATGAACACCGCTATCCGGAGCCTGCGTGGTACGACTTCTCCCCACCCACGACCCACCCAGGACGGTGACCATGGCCGAGCAGATATACGACCAGGTGGTCGACGCGAAACCGGACGAGGAGGGCTACGAGCGGGGTCTCGGCAGCCGCCAGATCCAGATGATCGCGATCGGCGGCGCGATCGGAACCGGCCTCTTCCTCGGCGCCGGCACCGCGATCTCCAAGTCCGGACCGAGCCTGATCCTCTCCTACGCCGTCGCCGGCCTGGTGATCTTCGTGATCATGCGGGCCCTGGGCGAACTGCTCACCTACCGTCCGGTCTCCGGCAGCTTCGCCGAGTACGCCCGGGAGTTCCTCGGCCCCTTCGCCGGCTACGTCACCGGCTGGACGTACTGGCTGTTCTGGGTCGTCACGGGCATGGCGGAGACCACCGCCGCCGCCGTGTACGTCAAGTTCTGGGCACCGGACATCCCCCAGTGGGCCAGCGCACTGACCTTCCTGGTCATCCTCTACGCGGCCAACCTGATCTCGGTGAAGCTGTTCGGCGAGATCGAGTTCTGGTTCTCCATGGTCAAGGTCACCGCCATCATCGGCATGATCCTGATCGGCATCGGCGTGCTGACCCTCGGCTTCAGCAAGGCCGGCGACACCGCGTCGATCACCCACCTGTGGCAGAACGGCGGCTTCTTCCCCAAGGGCATCGGCGCCACCGTGATGACCCTGCAGATCGTCATGTTCGCCTACCTGGGCGTCGAACTCGTCGGCGTCACCGCCGGCGAGAGCGAGAACCCCGAGAAGACCCTGCCGCGCGCCATCAACACCCTGCCCTGGCGCATCGCGCTGTTCTACATCGGCGCCCTCGTGGTCATCCTCTCGCTCGTGCCGTGGCAGGAGTTCCAGCCCGGTGTCAGCCCGTTCGTCGCCGCCTTCGGCAAGATCGGCATACCGGCGGCGGCCGGCATCATCAACTTCGTGGTGCTCACCGCCGCGCTCTCCTCCTGCAACTCCGGCATGTACTCCACCGGCCGCATGCTGCGCGACCTCGCCCTGCGCGGCCAGGCCCCCGGGCAGCTCACCAAGCTCAACAGCCGGCGCACCCCCGCCTTCGCGATCACCGTCTCCTGCGTGCTGATGGGCGCCGGCGTGGTGCTCAACTACCTCGTGCCGGCCCGGGCGTTCGAGTACATCACCTCCGTCGCCACGGTCTGCGGCCTGTGGACCTGGGCGATGATCCTGATCTCCCAGATCCGCTACCGCAAGGCCTGGCAGGGCGGCCACCTGCCCGCGCCCACCTTCAAGGCCCCTGGCGGCGCCTGGATCAGCTGGGCCGCGCTCGCCTTCCTCGCCCTCGTCGTGGTGCTGATCGGCCTGGACGAGGACAACCGGATCTCGCTGTACGTCTTCCCCGGCTGGGCCCTGGTGCTGGTGATCGGCTACCAGCTGCTCAAGCGCCGCAACCCGCAGGCCGTCCGCACCCTCCCGCACGACCACGTGCACGCCGCCGACAACGCCTGACCGGGACCGTCCGCCCCCCCTCGACCGGGTGGCGGACACCCCGTGACCGGGCCTCGGACGCCCCGGCGGACAGCCGCCGGGGCATGGCATCCTGACCGGATGCTGACCATCACCCGAGAACTCCGCGACCGGATCGTGGCCCACGCCCGCGCCGACCACCCGGACGAGGCCTGCGGCGTGATCGCCGGACCGGCCGGCAGCGGCCGCCCCGAGCGGTTCATCCCGATGCTCAACGCCGCCCGCTCGCCCACCTTCTACGAGTTCGACTCGGGCGACCTGCTCAAGCTCTACCGCGAGATGGACGACCGGGACGAGGAGCCCGTCGTCGTCTACCACTCGCACACCGCCACCGAGGCCTACCCCTCCCGCACCGACGTGAGCTACGCCTCCGAGCCGTTCGCCCACTACGTCCTGGTCTCCACCGCCGACGGCAACGGGGAGGACGACCCCTACCAGTTCCGGTCGTTCCGCATCGTGGACGGCGAGATCACGGAGGAAGACGTCCAGGTCGTCGAGGCCTACCCGGCCTGACCGGCACCCGCCCGGACGAGGCCCGCCGACCCCCTCCGAGCGGTCGGCGGGCCCACGCCGCCCCCGGAACGTCTCACCATCGGATACCGGAACATCCGGATCCCGAGACGGGCATGTCCGAGCGGACCCGGGAATCTATACGATGAGCCCATGCGTTCCGTCGATGTGAGCAACCAGGCCCCGGGCACCCGCCTCGTGGCGCGCCTGCACATCGACCTGTGCCGGCACGCCGGCGCGATCTGTCCCGGCACGCCCGCGCGCTCGCGCTGAGAGCCGCCCGCCCCACCCCGGGCCCACCGCCGAACCGGCGACGCCGAGGCCCGGACACCGTCCGCCCTGCCGCGCCCGCTGCGGCCCACCCACTCACACGACTCGCCCAGGAGCGCACCCATGGCCATCGAGGTCCGCATCCCGACCATCCTCCGCACCTACACCGACGGCGCCAAGGCCGTCGAGGGCAACGGCAGCAACCTCGGGGAACTCTTCACCGACCTCGACTCCCGCCACCCCGGCATCGCCGCCCGCCTGCTCGAGGGCGGCGAGCTGCGCCGCTTCGTCAACGTCTACCTCAACGACGAGGACGTCCGCTTCCTGGAGGGCATCTCCACCGCCGTCGCCGACGGGGACAGCGTCACCATCCTGCCCGCCGTGGCCGGCGGCGCCCGCTGACCGGCCCGGCTCCCCCGCCCCGCCGGCGGGGGAGCCGCCCTGCTCACCCCATCGCCGTGGCCGGAGGCCCCCCCTTGCGTTACGACAGCCCGCTCGAAGCCGTCGGCAACACCCCGCTGGTCCGCCTTCCCCGGCTGTCCGCCGCCGTCCCCGGCAACGCCGACGGCCTGGTGAACCTCTGGGCCAAGCTGGAGGACCGCAACCCTACCGGCTCGATCAAGGACCGCCCGGCGCTCCACATGATCGAGCGCGCCGAGGCCGAGGGCCGGCTCACCCCGGGCTGCACCATCCTGGAGCCCACCAGCGGCAACACCGGCATCTCACTCGCCATGGCCGCCAAGCTCAAGGGCTACCGGATGGTCTGCGTGATGCCCGAGAACACCAGCGAGGAACGGCGCGAACTGCTCCGGATGTGGGGCGCCGAGATCATCTCCTCCCCGGCCGCCGGCGGCTCCAACACCGCCGTGCGGATCGCCAAGGAGACCGCCGCCCAGCACCCCGACTGGGTCATGCTCTACCAGTACGGCAACCCCGACAACGCGGGCGCCCACTACGCCACCACCGGCCCGGAGATCCTCGCCGACCTGCCGACCGTCACCCACTTCGTCGCCGGCCTCGGCACCACCGGCACCCTGATGGGCGTCGGCCGCTTCCTGCGCGAGAAGGTCCCCGGCATCAGCATCGTCGCCGCCGAACCGCGCTACGACGACCTGGTGTACGGCCTGCGCAACCTCGACGAGGGCTTCGTCCCCGAGCTGTACGACGCCGAGGTGCTCACCACCCGCTTCTCCGTCGGCTCCGCGGACGCCGTCCGCCGCACCCGCGAACTCCTCCAGCAGGAAGGCATCTTCGCGGGCGTCTCCACCGGCGCCATCCTGCACGCCGCGATCGGCGTCGGCCGCAAGGCCGCGACCGCCGGGGAACGCGCGGACATCGTCTTCGTGGTCGCCGACGGCGGCTGGAAGTACCTGTCCACCGGCATCTACACCGCCGAGTCCACCGAAGCGGCGGTCGAGGCGCTGCAGGGCCAGCTCTGGGCCTGACGCCGGCCCGGCCGGACCCGCCGGACGGCCGTCAGCCGCGCTGGAGCGCCCGCTGCGCCCGGTCCCAGACCTGCCGGTCCACCGTGCCGGCCCGGCGGCGGAACGCCGACAGCGCCACCTCGCGCAGCTCGTCGGTCTCCAGCCAGCTGGTCCGGCCCTGCCGGTCGCCCACCGAACCGGGCGGCAGCGGCAGCACCCCCGGGCGCTCGGCGTGGTGCTTGCTGGTGATCTTCGCGACGGTGGCGGTCCTGCCGTGCACCCGCAGCACCAGGCACGGACGGTCCTTGGCCCCGGGGCCGTCCTCGAACGGCACCTCCGCCCACCAGATCTCCTGCGGCTCCGGGCGGGCCCTGGTGCTCGGCCTCGGCCGCGGGCCGGTCGGCCCGGCCGGGCGGGGGGCCGGGCGGGTGCGCCTCACCAGCACCACCGTCACCAGCACGGCGAACGCCGCCCCCGCCAGGACCGGCCAGATTCCCGTCATGCCGCTCATGCGCCCACCTCGCTCCGCTCGCCCACGCGGCGAACCGTACCGGGCGGGCGGTGAACGCCACCACCGTGGCGGCTGTGACACTTGAGCATTTGTCCGTACGTTGCTCCCGGTTCGTCACGGATCCGCCACGGCGCCCGTTCTGTCGCGAACACCCCGCGCCGTCCGGAAAGGCTGCCCTCACGACCGTCCGCCCCCGTCCCCCCGGAGGTGCCCTCGTGAGAAGGACCGAACTCTGGTCGTACGCCGAGATCGCCCGGCACATCAACGTCCAGCCCGAGACCGTCCGCAACTACCGGCGACACGGGCTGCTGCCCGAACCGGACGCGACCGACGGCAGCGGACACCCCCGCTGGTACCCCGACACCATCCGCACCTGGGCCCGCAACCGCCCCCGGCACCGCTGATCCACGGCCCCCGCCCCCGGCCCCGGGCGTTCTGGGTGATTCCAGCCACAGCCCGGCACGGGGACGGGGGCAAAGTGCCGGTCCGCCCTTACCCTCGACACACCAACGCAGTGCCCCCGGCCGGCCCACCGGCCCGGCCTGCCGTTTTCACGCTGTTTTCCATGCCGTTTTCCAGCAGCAGCCAGGACGTGTCGGGGCGGAGGGGCTCGGATGAAACTGACCGTGGTGGGGTGCTCGGGGAGCTTCCCGTCCGCCGACTCGCCCTGCTCCAGCTACCTGGTCGAGGCCGACGGCTACCGCGTCGTGATCGACCTCGGCAACGGCGCGCTCGGCGCCCTGCAGAAGTACACCGGCCTCTACGAGGTCGACGCCGTCCTGCTCAGCCACCTGCACGCGGACCACTGCGTCGACCTGTGCGCCTACTGGGTCGCCCGCAACTACCGGGCCGGGGGCTGCCCCGACCTGCTGCCCGTGTACGGCCCGGCGGGCACCGCCGAGCGGCTCGCCCGCGCGTACGACATGCCGGAGAACCCCGGGATGAAGGAGGTGTTCGAGTTCCGCACCGTCACCCCCGGCAGCTTCGAACTCGGCCCCTTCCGGATCTCCGCCGCCCGGGTCAACCACCCGGTCGACACCTTCGCCTTCCGGCTCGAGCACGGCGGCCGCTCGCTGGTCTACTCCGGCGACACCGGCGAGAGCCCCGAACTGGTGGAACTCGCCCGCGACACCGACCTCTTCCTCTGCGAGGCCGCGTACCTGGACGGCCGCGACACCTACCAGGCCGTCCACCTCAACGGCCGGGAGGCCGGCGAGCACGCCGCCGCCGCCCGGGCCGGCCGGCTCGTCCTCACCCACATCCCGCCGTGGACCGACGCCGAGCGCAACCGCCGGGACGCCGCCGCCGCGTACGCCGGCCCGGTGGACCTGGCCCGGGCCGGCGCCGTCTACGAGATCTGACCGCACCGCTCGGCTCCAGCACCCGGAGCCCCCGGACGAGCGCGAGGCCCCGCCCGGCCGCTGGGGGAGCAGCGGCCGGGCGGGGCCTCGCGGGGACGGAGGGGCCGTCAGGCCTTGGTGACGTCCTCGATCTCGTCGTCGTCCTCGCGACCCGGGGTCTTGAGGTCGAACCTGTTGATCGCGAAGCGGAACAGGAAGTAGTACAGCGCCGCGAAGACCAGGCCGATCGGGATGATCATCCACGGGTCGGTGGCCTTGCTCCAGGCCAGCGCGTAGTCGATCAGACCGCCCGAGAAGGTGAAGCCGTCATGCACCCCGAGGGCCCAGGTGATGGTCATCGAGGCGGCGGTGAGCACCGCGTGGATGACGTAGAGCGCGGGGGCGATGAAGACGAAGGCGAACTCGATCGGCTCGGTGACACCGGTGACGAAGGAGGTCAGGGCCAGCGAGAGCATCATGCCGGTCACGGCCTTGCGGCGGTGCGGCTTGGCGGCGTGGGCGATGGCCAGCGCGGCGGCGGGCAGGGCGAACATCATGATCGGGAAGAAGCCCGACATGAACTGGCCCGCGGTCGGGTCGCCGGCGAAGAAGCGCGGGATGTCGCCGTGCACGATGGTGCCGTCGGCCTTGGTGAAGTCACCGGTCTGGAACCAGGCGTAGGAGTTCACGAACTGGTGCATGCCGACCGGCAGCAGGCCGCGGTTGACGAGGCCGAAGGCGCCCGCGCCGAACGCGCCCGCACCGATCAGAGTGTCGTTCAGGCTCTTGATGGCGTCGCCGACGGGGCCCCAGACCAGGGCGAACAGCACGCCCACAGCGGTGCCGACGAAGGCCATCAGGATCGGCACCAGCCGGCGGCCGTTGAAGAAGCCCAGCCAGTCGACCAGCTTGGTGCGGTGGTACTTCTGCCACAGCACCGCGGCCAGCAGACCGATCACGATGCCGCCGAGCACACCCGGGTTCTGGTACGTCGGGGCGACCCACTTGTCGCCGTCGATGTGGCCCTCGGTGATCGGGAACGCGGTCAGCACGTTCTTGTAGACCAGGAAGCCGACCAGGGCGGCGAGGGCGGTGGAGCCGTCCGCCTTCTTGGCGAAGCCGATCGCGATGCCCACCGCGAACAGCAGCGGCAGGTTGTCGAAGACGCCGCTGCCGGCGGTGCTGAACACCGCGGCGACCTTGTCCCAGCCGAGGCCGTCCTTGCCGAACACGTCGTCCTGGCCGAGGCGCACCAGCAGACCGGCGGCGGGGAGCACGGCGATCGGCAGCTGGAGGCTGCGACCGATCTTCTGCAGGCCCTGGAGGAGGTTCTGGCCGAACTTCTTGGCGGGGCTTGGCGGGGCCGGAGCCGTGGCGGGCGCCGGTGCCTGCGCGGACTGACTCATGGGGGTGGGTTCCTAACGGCATGGCGGTCGGTCGGGGGAAGGCACGGAGGCCGAACCGCGAACTGGTCTACACCACGTGTGGTGTAGACCAGTTTTGTAGCACGGGCGGACAAGCCGGGGAACCCCGGAAAGCGCCGGTGCCGGGAAGCGCTATGAAATCGAAACCTAGTCGCGGAACGACGATCATGATTTCAGTCGCGATTGCGATTTTGGCTATTTGCGCAACAAAAAGCGCCGGGCCGTGCGGCGCCCGGGCCGGACGGGCGTCCGGGGTCGGACGGGGCGACGCCGCCGCTCCCGGGCGTGCACCGCGAGTGCTCAGAGTGACCGCCCTGTCGCAGGCGTGCCCGAGGTGGCGCCTCCCACCCCCGCTCGGCGGTGCCCCCACCGCGACCGGGGCGGGAGCCGCCCGCCCCGGATCGCGGCCGAATTACCCGCCGGGCCGCCCCGGGATGTCGAATTCCACCTTTCCCTGAAATGCCGAATTCCCCCGGGCCGGTGGTCCGGGGAATTCGCGACGGGGCCGGACGGCCGGAATCAGGCCTTGGTGACGTCCTCGACCTCGGTTTCCTCCTCGCGGCCCGGAGTCTTCAGGTCGAATTTCACGATGATGAACCGGAAGAGCGCGTAGTACACCACGGCGAAGCAGGGCCCGATGACCAGGATCAGCCACGGCTTGGTGGCCAGCCCCCAGTTGATCACGTAGTCGATCAGGCCCGCCGAGAAGCTGAACCCGTCGTGCACCCCGAGCCCCCAGGTGATCGCCATCGAGGCGCCGGTCAGCAGCGCGTGCACGCCGTACAGGGCCGGGGCCAGGTAGGCGAACGAGTACTCGATCGGCTCCGTGACCCCGGTGACGAAGGAGGTCAGGGCGACCGAGAGCATCAGCCCGTAGATCTCCTTGCGGCGGTGCGGCTTGGCCGCGTGGGCGATCGCGAGCGCGGCGGCGGGCAGCGCGAACATCATGATGGGGAAGAAACCGGTCTGGAACTGGCCGGCCGTCGGGTCCCCCGCGAGGAATCGCGGGATGTCCCCGTGCACGACGGTGCCGTCGGCCTTGGTGAACTCGCCGAACTGGAACCAGACGAAGGTGTTCAGCAACTGGTGCATACCGATCAGCAGCAGTGCGCGGTTGAAGACGCCGAAGATGCCGGCACCCCCCGCGCCGAGATCGGCGAGGTTCTGCGAGAAGTCGTTCAGACCGCGGCCGATCGGCGGCCACGCCCACACCGCGAGCACCGCGAGCAGCATCCCGACCAGCGCGGTGATCATCGGGACCAGCCGGCGGCCGTTGAAGAAGCCCAGCCAGTCGACCAGCTTGGTGCGGTGGAACCGCACCCACAGCCAGGCCGACATCAGACCGAGCAGGATGCCGCCGAGCACCCCCGGGTTCTGGTACGTCGCGGCGGCCGCCTTCGCCGAGGAGTAGTCCACGCACTGGTCGCTGACCAGCACCGTCGGCGGCTTGCAGCTCTCCGGGAAGGCGTGCAGGACCCTGTAGTAGACGAGGAAGCCGACCACCGCCGCCAGCGCCGTCGAGCCGTCCGCCTTCTTGGCCATGCCGATCGCCACCCCGATGCAGAACAGCATCGGCAGACCCAGCGCGGAGTCGAGCAGGGCGCCCCCGGCCGCCGCGAAGACCTTGGCGACGTTGTTCCAGCCCAGACCGTCCTTGCCGAAGACGTCCGGCTGGCCGAGCCGGTTCAGGATGCCGGCCGCCGGCAGCACCGCGACCGGCAGCTGGAGCGAGCGGCCCATCTTCTGCAGGCCGCCGTAGAAGGTGTGCCACCACGTGGTCCGCGGGGCCGTGGCTCCTGCCGAACTCATCATCCGCCCTCCGGGAGCAGTTGCCGTCGGGAGACCCTGTGCGGGACCCTCGGGCGGGGTTCAGGAACCCCCCGGGTCCTTCCTGCGTTCATCGGAGTACACATATATTGGTGTAGACCACATGGCGCGCAGGCCGCACACCGGGACACTCGCCCCGCTGATCGTCATCCTCGGACGGCGGTCAGGAGCCCGCGCGCCGGAATGGTCCAAAAGTGGTCTAACGTGGCATACCGGACCGGCTCGGGTCATGCTTGTCGCGCTGCCCGGCAGCACGACCGCAGCTGAACCCGCGTCAGCCACCGGGCGAACCTCACCACCCCAACGGTCGAGGCACCAGCACAGCGCAGGACGGCACCCGGCACAGCCGCCGACGAGCCGGAAACAGAGGGAGAGAAGCAGATGGCCAGCAAGGCTGAGAAGATCGTCGCCGGTCTGGGCGGCATCGAGAACATCGAAGAGGTCGAGGGCTGCATCACCCGCCTGCGCACCGAAGTCAAGGACGCCTCCCTCGTCGACGAGGCCGCCCTCAAGGCCGCCGGCGCCCACGGTGTCGTCAAGATGGGCACCGCCATCCAGGTCGTCATCGGCACCGACGCCGACCCCATCGCCGCCGACATCGAGGACATGATGTGAGCTGAGCCACCGGGCTCACCGCTCCCGGCCCGCCGACCCGCACCGGAGGACGGCGGGCCGAGGCACATCCGGAACCCGCAGCCCGAGCGACTACGCTCAGTGCCTATGTCACGCATCGACGGCCGCACCCCCGAACAACTCCGCCCCATCACCATCGAGCGGGGCTGGAGCAAGCACGCCGAAGGCTCCGTCCTCATCTCCTACGGCGACACCAAGGTGCTGTGCACCGCCAGCGTCACCGAAGGCGTCCCGCGCTGGCGCAAGGGCAGCGGCGAAGGCTGGGTCACCGCCGAGTACTCCATGCTCCCCCGCGCCACCAACACCCGCGGCGACCGCGAAGCCGTCAAGGGCCGCATCGGCGGCCGCACCCACGAGATCAGCCGGCTCATCGGCCGCTCGCTGCGCGCCGTCATCGACCACCGCGCCCTCGCCGAGAACACCATCGTCCTCGACTGCGACGTCCTCCAGGCCGACGGCGGCACCCGCACCGCCGCCATCACCGGCGCCTACGTCGCCCTGGTCGACGCCATCTCCTGGGCCCGCGACAAGAAGCTCCTGCGCGCCAAGGGCCAGCCCGTCACCGGCGGCGTCAGCGCCGTCAGCGTCGGCATCATCGACGGCGTCCCGATGCTCGACCTCCAGTACGAGGAGGACGTGCGCGCCGGAACCGACATGAACATCGTCTGCACCTCCGACGGCCGCTTCGTCGAGGTCCAGGGCACCGCCGAAGGCGCCCCCTTCGACCGCGACCTCCTCAACCAGCTCCTCGACCTCGGCACCCTCGGCTGCGCCGAACTCGACGAGATCCAGCGCAAGGCCCTCGAAGGCTGAACCCGCGCCGGCCCGACGCGTAGCGAGGACGGACGCATGCCGCCCGCCCTGCTGTACAGGCCGGGCCCGGAGACCGTACGGTTCCCGCAGCACCCCCGCTGCGGGAACCGCGCACCCCCCGGCGCGCGTCCCCACCACGGAACCCGCGCCCCCCAGGAGGACCGGATGCCGTCCAGCATCGCCCGCCCCACCGCCCTCGCCGTGGCCGGACTGATCGCGATCCTCCCACTCAGCATGGTGAGCTGCTCCGCGGCGCAGAAGGCGATCGACTGCGGCAACACCGCCGTGAGGATCACCGGCGACATCGCCGACGTCACCACCGCCTACGACAACGCCAGCAACGACTCCGCAGCCGCCGGGAAGGCCCTGCAGAAACTCAAGAACGACCTCGACCAGGTCGGGAAGAACTCCAAGAACACCGATGTCGCCAAGGCCGTGACGGACCTGCAGAAGCAGGTCGAGAACGTGCAGCGGGCCGCCGACCGGAACGAGGTCCCCGACCTCAAGCCGCTCGGCGACGCCGCCGGCAACCTCACCACGGTGTGCACCGGCTGACGACCGGGCAGCGCTCGGTAGGGTGGGCGATATGTCCACCCGCCTGATCCTCGCCACCCGCAACCAGCACAAGGTCGCCGAACTGCGCGCCATCCTCGCCGACGCCGACCTCGACGTCGAACTCGTCGGCGCGGACGCCTACCCGCAGATCCCCGACGTCCCCGAGACCGGCGTCACCTTCGCCGAGAACGCCCTGCTCAAGGCCCACGCCCTGGCACGCGCCACCGGCCTGCCCGCCGTCGCCGACGACTCCGGCCTCTGCGTCGACGTGCTCAACGGCGCACCCGGCATCTTCTCCGCCCGCTGGTCCGGCAAGCACGGCGACGACCGCGCCAACCTCGACCTGCTGCTCGCCCAGCTCTCCGACATCGCCGAGCCGCACCGCGGCGCCCACTTCTTCTGCGCCGCCGCCCTCGCCCTGCCCGACGGCACCGAACGCGTCGTCGAGGGCCGCCTCCTCGGCACCCTGCGCACCACCCCGGCCGGCACCAACGGCTTCGGCTACGACCCGATCCTCCAGCCCCTCGGCGAGACCCGCACCTGCGCCGAGCTGACGGCCGAGGAGAAGAACGCCATCAGCCACCGCGGCCAGGCCTTCCGCGCCCTCGCGCCGGTGGTGAAGGACCTGCTGGGCTGACGCGCCGTCTGCTGAACGTCGAAGGCCCGCCCCGGGATCACCCGGGGCGGGCCTTCGATTCTTAGGTGTAAGGCTGGTGCGGCCTGAGGGATTCGAACCCTCACGGGGTTTCCCCCACCGGAACCTAAATCCGGCGCGTCTGCCAGCTCCGCCAAGGCCGCGTGGCCCCTAGTCTAGGGCCTCGCCTCCGGTGGGAACACCGCGATTCCGTGCGGCGCCGGGCGCTTGTTCTTGTTCCGTCCGCAGTAGGTGTCGGTGACGGAGTGGCAGTTCGGGCACAGCAGCCTGAGGTTGTCGGGCCGGTTGTCGGACCAGTCGCCGTTGACGTGGTCGACCTCCAGGGTCATCGGCCGTCCGCGCCACTCGGGGCCGGTGCCGCAGCCCTCGCACAGCTCGGGTCGGCCGAGCTCGGCAAGCGCGCTACGGATCCGCGCCCCCGGGATCCGCTTGGCTCCCGCCGGCCGCTGGACCAGGAGTCGCTCGGCCGGAATCCTGGTGGGGAACCGCCTGCCGCGGGCGTGGGCCTGCCCGGTGAAGTGCGAGGTGTCGATCGCGAGTTCCTTGATCCGCCGTCCGATGTGGGCCTCGGTGCCCCCGGCCTGGCGCCGGCGAAGGTGCCGCACCACGCCGGCCACGCTGTGCGACACCGCGACGGCCTCCTGAAGGAGTTCCCGGGTGTAGACGGTCCCGGCCGAGCGGAAGTGCGAAGTGTCGATCCCGTACTCGGTGAGCTTGCGGCGCAGGTACTTGCGCCGGTCGCGGTTCGGCAGGCGGCCGAGTGCGATCAGCACCTCGTCGAGCGTGGTCGCTGTGGCGGCAGCCTCGGCGAGCACCTCCGGCGAGTACTGACGTCGGCCGTCCGGGCAGCCCCGGCCGAAGTGCGAGGTGTCGATCCCGTAGTGCCGGAGCCGCTTGCTCAGGTAGCCGTGCGCGCCGCGTGTCATCGGCGCGCCGAGCTTGCGCATCATCTCGTTGACGCTGCTGGACTCGGCCGCGAGGGCGGCGAGCAGTTCGCGGGTGTACTTGACCGCCATGGTCGGTCCCCCTGGGGGCTCGTGACAGCCCCTTCCCCGTAGGAGGAAACGAGTGGCGGGTGGATCGGTCACGGCCGGAGCGGCTCCGGGACGTGGGGGCCGGGGGGGGCGGCGGGGGGGGCCGGCCGGGGGGGCGCGCGGGTCGTGGCCGGGGGGGGGGTATCGGGCCCCGCCGCAACCCCGGGGGGGACGTTCGGGTCGCCCGGGCGGATCACCGGCCGCTGGGGGCGTTCG